>CAZGUL010000270.1:0-3956 GCA_964529055.1 uncultured Spirochaetaceae bacterium | reverse complement strand
GCGGGCATGGTCCCGGACGAGGAGGCCCAATGAGCGACGTTTCCTGTTTACTCGATCCCCGGTTGATCGACCTCGACGTCAGGGAGGGAGGCAAACGCGAGGTCATCCGCGGCCTCGTCCGTCTTCTCGAGGCTGCCGCTCCGGTCCGGGACGCCGCCAGGCTGACCGGGGAGCTGCTGGCGAGGGAACGCCTGTCCTCCACGGCGATCGGGGAAGGCGTGGCGATTCCCCACGTGCTGTCCGACACCGTGGACGCGATCCGCATCGTGTTCGGCAGGAGCCGGAACGGGGTGGATTTCGACGCGCCGGACCGTAAGCCCGTCCGGCTCATCTTTTTGATAACGGGGCCCGCCGGCAATTCCGGCCCCCACCTGAAGCTGCTGAGCAAGCTCGCCCGCCTTCTGCGGGACCCGGAATTCCGGTCCGCGCTGACGGCGGCGGCGACCCCGGAGGACGTTCTGCGCATTCTTAAGGAGCAGGAGACCTGATGCACCCGCTGCGCAAATGGAGGATCGTCCGCATTCTGCTCAGCACGGTGTACCTTGCCGCGGGCTGGCTGCTGTTCGCCGGAACGGGCGGTCCGTGGGCGGTCGGCCTGGGCGTGTTCTTTTCGTTCCTCGTGGCGTTGGGCACCTACGAATTTTTCATCGAGGAGGACGAAGCGGACAGGCGGTCGCATCTCCCCGCCGTGCCGCTTGTTTTCCTGTACGGACTTTACCTGATTTTCAAGATGTACCAGGCGAGCTTCGTCGTGGCGTGGCGCGTCCTGACGCGGAGTTTCAATCCGCGGGTCGTTCACTTCCGTACCCGTCTCAAGTCCGACATCGCCCGGGTCGCGCTGGCCAACTCCATAACGCTGACTCCGGGGACGATCGTGCTCGCCCTGGACGACGATCACCTGATCGTCCATTGGCTGGACGCTTCCACGTGCCATTCCCGGCTTGCCGGGGAGAGCATCAAGGGCAGGTTCGAAGCCCTGCTGAAAAGGATCTGGATCTGATGGACGGCGCGCTGAACGCGGTGATTTACATTTACGTTGTTTCCATCGCCGTCATCCTGTTCCGCGTCGTCAAGGGGCCGACCGCGGTTGACAGGATGATCGGCCTGAACATCATTTCCGCCCAGGTCCTGGCGATCCTCGTGCTTCTCGCCGTGGAAGGCAAAAACGCCGTGTATCTGGATGTCGCGCTGGTGTACGACATCTTCGGCTTCGTCGGGATTCTGGCCATCACGAAATACCTGTCCCGCAGGGAGGACGGAATATGACGCCGCTGATCTATGTTTTCCTGGGGCTTGGGGTCTTTTTCACCATCGCGGGAACGGTTGGCGTCCTGATTTCCCCGGATGTCTACACCCGGATGCAGACCTCATCCCTGTGCGGAACAACGGGGGTGGTTTCCCTGTTCATAGCCGCGATGTTGACAACGGGATTTTCGGCCATGACGGCCCGGATCGTCATCATCACGTTTTTCTTTCTCATCTCGAGTCCCGTATCGACCCACATCATCGCCCGGTACGCGTGGAACAGCGACATGGTGCCGTGGAAGAAATTCAGGAAACCGGAAGCGTCGGAGGAGGAATGACCGGCATGACCGAGCTCCTGCTCGTTTTTCACATCGTCGCGGCGTTCTTCGCGCTGCGGTCCCGGAGCCTTCTCGGCGCGGTCATTTTCCTGTCCGTGTTCAGTCTCTTCAGTTCCCTTCTCTTCTACCATCTGGACGCGCCCGATGTGGCGATAACCGAGGCCGCGGTGGGGGCGGGGGTTTCCACCCTTATCTTCATCTGGGTCGTCCATAAAACCGAGTGGAGGGACCGCACGTGAGAGTGGTGCGCGGGGTCCTGATCCTTCTTTTGGCCGCGGCCGCTGTGGCGGTCGTTCTGGCGGGGATCGGCATGGACGGGGACGCGCCGGATGCTCTGCGGACCCATTACATCGAGAAGGGCGGGGAGGAGACCGGCGCCGTCAACCGGGTCAGCGCGATCTACCTGGGGTACAGGGCCTTCGATACCATGGGGGAAACGATCGTGCTGCTGCTCGCCGTTTCCGGCGTCGTTTTCCTGCTGGCCGGGGAGGACCGGGGATGAGGAAAACCGACATCCTGGGCTTGGTGACGCGGAAGCTGAGTCCCTATGTTCTCCTTTTCGGTCTGTACCTCATTACCTTCGGGCACCTTTCGCCGGGGGGCGGCTTCCAGGGCGGGGTCGTCCTGGCGTCGGGAATAATTCTTCTGGCCCTGGGCCGGGACTCGGAGGCCGCGGAAAGATTTTTTCCCATCCGCGCCCTCGCGCTGGCGGAGGCCGCGGCCTTTGCCCTCCTTATCATCGCGGGCCTGGGCGGCATCCTGGTGGAGGGAAGGTTTCTGGAAAACTTCATTCCCGGCGGCGTCGTCGTGCCCCGGGCGGGTTTCATATTCCTCCTCAATATCGTGATCGGTCTCAAGGTCGGGTCCGGTGTCGGCCTCATCTGCCTGCGCCTTTTCGAGGAGGAAAAATCGTGACGTGGGTGCTGATCGCGCTGCTTTTTCTTCTCGGCCTGTGGGGGCTCCTCGTCAAGCGCAATCTGATAAAGAAGGTGATGTCCCTTGGAATCCTCAATTCGGCCGTGGTGATCCTTTTCATCTATGCGGGCTCCCTGTCCGGTTCCGGCGCCCCCATCATGGTGGAGGGGGTCGGCCGGCCGGTCGATCCCGTTCCCCAGGCCCTGATGCTGACGGCCATCGTCGTGGGAATCTGCGTCACCGCCCTGGCGCTGGTTTTCGTCCGGATCCTGTACCGCCGGTACGGCACGCTGGATGTCAGGGAAATCGAGGCGAAGGCGGGGGGCGGCCATGAATGATTTTTCCGGGACCGCCGTCGTTCTTCTCGTCATCCTGCCCCTCGCGGGCAGCGTCCTTTCCCTGGTGGAGAAAAGCCTGCCCCGGTTCCGCGTTTCCCGCGTGTCGGCCCCCCTGTGTCTCCTCGGGTGCGCCGGCCTGCTCGTCTACCTGGGGCCCTTCGTCATGGGGGGAAGGGCGGTCGTTTACGAACTCGGCGGCTGGCCGGAACCCCTGGGCATCGCGCTGCATCTGGACGGTTTCGCCTGGCTCGGATCGGTCGTGATCCTCATGGTCACGCTTCCCGCTCTTCTGTATGCCGCCGCGGAGAACACATACTCCCCCGCGTTTTATTTCTTTTTCCTCGTGATCACCGGGGCGATGGCGGGCCTGGTGCTGACGGGCGACCTTTTCAACATGTTCGTGTTTTTCGAAATCCTGTCCCTGGGCTCGTGCGTTCTCGTCGCGTATACGGGCAAGCCCCGGGCGGTCTATGCGGCCTTCAAGTACCTGCTGGTCGGCACGCTGGGGATCGTTTTCTTTCTGGCGGGGGTCCTCATCCTCTACAGGCTGACCGGGACCCTGTCCCTGCGGGATATGGGGGATGTCCTTCCCGGTTTCGCCGGGTCGCCGGAAGGTCTCCGGGTCCGGATCGCCGTGCTCTGCCTCGCGGCCGGAATCGGCGTGCGCGCGGCCGTCATGCCGTTCCACCTCTGGCTGCCCGACGCCCACGCCAGCGCTCCCCATCCGGTTTCGGCGATGCTTTCCGGCGCCATGATCAAGGTGTCCTTTCTGGCCCTGTGGAGGATCGTGGCCCTTTTCGGTGCGGGATACGCGGCCGACCTTCTCGTCGTCGTCGGGGCCTTCACCGCTTTGTTCGGCGTCGTCCGCGCCCTGTCCCAGACGGACGTGAAAAGGCTTCTCGCCTACCATTCGGTTTCCCAGATGGGATACATAGTCGCCGCGTTCGGCGCGGGGACGGCTCTGGCGCGGACGGCTTCGTTCCTGCACATCCTCAATCACGCCCTGTTCAAAAGCCTCCTGTTTCTGTCCGTGGGCGTCGCAGTCGACGCGGCGGGGCAGCGGAATATCAAGCTGATGAAGGGCGCGGGCCGGCGATTCCCGTGGGCGGCGATTCCGTTC
>CAZGUL010000269.1:0-4758 GCA_964529055.1 uncultured Spirochaetaceae bacterium | reverse complement strand
GGACTGGGCATCGTCAGCGTCTACGCGCTGCTGGGCCTTGGTTTCACGATGATATTCGCCGGCACACGGCGCATCAATTTCGCCCACGGCGACATCATGACCCTGGGCGGCTTCATCGGCCTTTTCTTCCTGCGCCTTCTGCCGGGCCTGCCGCTCGCCGCGTACGTCCTGGCGCCGCTGGTCGTGGGGGCGCTGTCGGTCCTGATCGAGAGGACGCTCCTCCGTCCCCTGCAGCAGGCGGAGCCCCTGAAATTCGTCATCTCCACCATCGGCCTGTCCATCGTTCTGAAGGTGGTGATGAAGCTCGTCTGGGGGCCGGAACCCCTGGGCTACCCGCCGATGTCGGTGTTTTCAGGCGGGTCGGTCCACGCCGTGATCCTGCTGACCGCCCTGGCGCTGATGGTGCTGCTTCAGCTCTTCATGCTCCGCACCCGGACCGGCAGGTCCCTGCGGGCCTTCGCCCAGGACCGGCTGGCGGCCCGCCTGATGGGGGTCGACGTTTCCTTCACCATTTCCGTCACGTATTTCCTGTCCGGAGTCCTTGCCGGGATCGCGGGGATGATGGTGGGACGGCTTTTCTTCATCGGCGGGAGCATGGGAACGATCCTGGGTCTGAAATCCTTCGTCGCCGCGGTCATCGGGGGACTGGGGAACATCCCGGGCACGATCGCCGGTGGACTTTTCCTCGGCGTGGTGGAGAATCTGTCGTCGGGCCTGGTTTCTTCGGCCTACAAGAACGGCATATCGCTCCTGTTTCTGGTGGTGGTGCTCCTGGTCAAGCCGGAGGGTATCCTGTCCGGTTTTTCGCTGAGGCGGAAGCGGGGGCCCGGCCTGTGAAAAAAATCCTCGCCGCCGCGGCGGTTCTTCTCCCGGTGTTTCTCGTTCCCCTTCTGGCGGGGAACGTCTATTACCTCAGACTTTTCAACCTGGCGCTGATCTACGGCATCTTCGCCCTGGGCCTCAACATTCTCACCGGCTACGCGGGGATAACCTCGTTCGGCCACGCGGGCTTTTTCGCCCTGGGGGCCTACGCCTCGGCCATCCTTGCGACGAAGGCGGGCCTGCCGCCGCTTCTTTCGGTGGCGCTGGCCGGTTTCGTCACCGCGGCGGCCGGCTGGGTCGTGAGCCTGCCGGTGATCCGGATTTCCGGCATCTACCTCGCCATGGTGACCCTGGGCTTCGCCGAGTTCATCCGCCTCCTGGCGATCAACCTGGAAGGTCTCACCGGGGGTCCCCTGGGCATCGCGCGGATACCGCCGCTGTCGGTTTTCGGCCGGCCGCTGGGGACGGAGGCGGAGAGGTTCTATTTCCTGTACGCCGCGGCGGCCCTGCTGGTGCTGCTGTTCGTCCGGATAACCCGCACCCGGTTCGGGCGTTCGCTGACGGCGATCCGGGACTCTGAGGAGGCCGCCGCGTCGATCGGCATACCCTGCGCCGCGAACAAGATGGCCGCTTTCCTGCTGAGCGGGCTGTACTCGGGTGTCGCCGGCGGGCTCTACGCCCACTTCGACCGCTTCATCTCGCCGGACACCTTCCAGTTCGATCTGTCGGTGCTTGTCCTGTGCATGGTCGTCGTGGGGGGCATGGGCAGCGTCGCCGGGAGCCTCGCCGGGGCGGGCATCCTGGTGGTCCTGCTCGAGGTCTTCCAGCCCCTGGGGGATTACCGGCTCATCGCGTACGGCGCCCTCCTGATGGTCATGATCACCTGGTTTCCCCGGGGGCTTGCGGGCGGTCTCCGGAGCGCCGCCGGCCGCGTCTTCCGCCGGCGGTTTTAAAACCGCCCCCGGGAGTAGAGCCCGCTCTTCAGCACGGCGACGAAGAAATCCCAGGAGGCCAGGTACCGGCGCCGGATCGTCTCGTCGTCCCGGTTGCCCCGGTATTCGACGAGAAAATCGTAGCGCGTCTTCAGGAGAAGCCACGTCAGGAGGTCCAGGACCAGGCCGCGGTCGAAGGGGATGGCGGAAAAATCCGCGTCCCCGAAGAGCCTCAGGAAGCGGCCCAGGAAAAGCCCCCGGACCTTGCCGGCCAGCTCCGCGTCCGGCAGGTGGTTCGTGCCGACGATGATCTCTATATAGTGGGGGTGGTCGATGTAGAAATCGACGGCGAACTCGGCGGCGAGGCGCATCCTGTCGACGATATCAGCCGGCAGCGGAACCCCGCTCGACTTTATCCGCCGTTCGATGTAATCGTACAGCTCGTCGTAGGTGAGTCCGACGATGAAAAGGAAGAGGTCCTCCTTCGATTCGATGTACTCGTAGAGTCCGCCCTTCGAGATCGCCGCGTCGGCGACGATGCGGTCCAGGGCGCTCCCCTCGTAACCCTTTTCACCGAACTCCCGGACGCAGGCGGCGATGATGCGGTTCCTCTTGGCTTCAGCCAGATTATGGAATGCAGGTTTCATCGCCGCCATGATAGCATGCTTTTACGCGACGCCGCGGAAACTTTTTTCCACCGTCTCCGGGCTCTCCACCTCCGTGAGCAGGCTGACGATGATGGTCGCCGCGATCGAGGCGGGAAGGGCGTACACCAGGGGATCGACGAAGGCGAAGATGCCCGGGATCAGGGCGTCCCGCCCCACGAGGAGCCGGGCCAGCCCGAAGACCTTCGATTCCGCCCCGTGCAGGAACAGGAAGCTGAACAGCGAAACCGCCAGCCCCGTGGCCATCCCGGCGATGGCCCCCCGTCGGGTCAGCTTCTTCCAGTAGATCGCCGCCGTGTAGGGGGCGAGGAAGCTGCTGCCCATAAGGCCGAAGAAGATCGCCGTCGCACGGGCGATGACGCTGCCTCCCAGGCGGTAGCTCAGGATCACCGTGACGATGAGGCCGAAAACGATGCCGAGTTTCGTGACGATGACCTCCCGGCTCTTCGCGGAGCCGTCCGGGTTCCTGCCGTCCGCGAAAACGTCCCTGCCGACGCTGGTCCCCATGGTGTGGAACTGGGAACTCAAGGTGGACATGCCGGCGCTCAGGATGACCAGCATGAAAAGGTAACCGAACCAGCCGGGCATGAAATCGGCGATGAACTTCGGAATGACGCTGTCCACGTTGCCGCCCGCCGCGGCCATCGCGATCCTGCCGCCGGTCTTCATGAAGTAGACGTTGGACAGGGCGCCGACGACGAAGGCGGTGCCGGTCATCGCGAGGATGAAGACTCCGCCGATGACGACGGCCCTGTTGATCTCCTTGTTGCTCTTTACGGTCATGTACCGCACCACGAGCTGGGGCTGGGCCAGCACCCCGATTCCGACTCCCATGACCAGGGATGAGTAGACGCTCCACCACAGGGGACTGTTGAACGACGGCGAAACGGTCCATCCGGCGAGGCCGATCTTCCGCAGGCCCTCCGGCATGGAGGGGGCGAGGCTCGTCAGCGCCTCGTGGGCCCGCGTCACGCCCCCCAGATTGTAATAAACCGAAAACAGGAGCAGGATCATTCCGGCGAACATCAGCGATCCCTGCAGAGCGTCGGTGTACATGACGCCCTTCAGCCCGCCCATGATGACATAGGCCGCGACGAGAATCGTGAACAGCATGACCGCCAGGTCGTAATTGATGTTCATCAGTCCCTCGAGGATCCGTGACGCGCCGATCAGCACCGCCGCGATGTACAGGGGCATCGCCAGGAAGATGGTTATCCCCATCAGCCGCTGGATGAAGACCGAATCCAGCCGCCGGCCCATGAATTCCGGAAAGGTGTGGGCGTCCAGGTTGAGGCCCATGCGCCGGGTCCTCTTGCCGTAAAAGACGAAGGCGATGAAGATGCCCACGCCGATGTTGCAGACCGTCAGCCACAGAAGGCTGAAACCGAGCTGGGCGGCGGACCCTCCGTAGCCGACGATGGCGGACGTGGAGATGAACGTGGCGCCGTAGCTCATGGCCATGATGTACGGGTGGATGTTGCGGCCCGCGACATTGTAATCCAGGCTGCTCCTCGTGTGCTTGAATCCCTTGTAGCCCAGGTACGAAACCAGGGCGAGATACAGGATGATGATGATCGCAAGGATGAGCATGTTCATGGAATGTCCTCCCCGGAAACCTCGCGCTCGATTTCGAGCTCTTCCTTCAGCCACCGGGTTTCCTCGCTGATTTCCTCCGCCGTGACTTCTCCTTCCCTGTTCCAGTTCCGGATCCCGTACACCACGCACACGAGCGCGAGGCCGGGAACCAGAAGATAGGCCAGAAGGACCGACGCATCCTGGATGCCGAGCATAGATTCCTCCTTGCCGCCCGCGGCGGCCGACTGACCGGTCGGTTTCCGGGCGTTTCGCGGCTCCCTGCGGCCCTGGCCGCGGCGGATGCCTCGTGACGTTTTCCGTAATGATTGCCGACTGATTGGTCGGTAACACCGTACACCGGGCGGGCTCCGTCTGTCAATCGGGAATTGCTAAAACCCCGGGAATATGATATCCTGTCGCAAATCTAAGACGGAGGGATATCATGGCGTACAAGATTACCGATGCGTGCACGAACTGCGGCGCTTGCGAGTCCGAGTGCCCCGTGGAAGCCATCAGCGAGAAGAACGACGCCCGCTTCATCGACGCGGACGCCTGCACCAGCTGCGGCGCTTGCGCGGCCGTTTGCCCGGTTGACGCTATCGAAGCGGGCTGAAAACCGCTTCGCGACCATTTTCGAAAACCGTTCCCCAGGGAGCGGTTTTTTTTGGCCGACGCGCCTCCGGCCGCGCCGGAAACCAAGGAGACACATCGTGAAATGCGAAATGAATCCGGTAAAGAGATAAAAACGCCAGGGCGAGGTCAGA
>CAZGUL010000268.1:0-4763 GCA_964529055.1 uncultured Spirochaetaceae bacterium | reverse complement strand
GCCCGACGGCAGCCGGAGCAGGGCGCCGGGCGTCAGCACAGGGCCCCTGCGTCGTCCGGAGAGGACAGCATCGTCCAGGTGCGGAACGAGCCACTCACCGGCCTGCGCGAGGAGGCCGGCATCGTCCGGCGCGGCGGGGATTCCCGCCCAGGCACGGAAAGCCCGGAGCCGGGCGAGAAAACGCCTGCTCCCGTCGGTCCACGGCAGAAAACCCGCTCCCTCCGTCTCCAGCCGCGCCAGAAACGAGCGGACAACGGCCTGCGGGTCCGATCCGGCAGGCCGGGGCTGTTCCAGAAGAAGTTTTCCCGCCCGTCTGGTCCGCCGCACCACCGGAACGAGGCCCCGCCACCCGACGACGGTCTCCTCCGCCGTGAAGGGGGCGAGGGCGGCCAGCGCGTCCTCCGGCCCGAGAGGCGCGGCGAGGCGGATGGTCCCCAGCGGGTCGCCCGGGTCGACCGCCGGCGCGACAATCCATGCAGAACCGGTCAGGTCGGTACCCGCCTCGCGGGGAAACACTGCCCTGCGGCCCGACACGAAGGAAAAGGAACCGTCGGGGTTCCGCCGAGCCGTCCGGTCCGGAAACCCGGCCGATATCAGCCTTCCCGCTTCGCCGGGGGGGCAGCCCGGCACCGCCGCCGCCCCGGCCGCCGATTTACCGGCCGGCCCGCACCTCAGCAGGATCCTCCCCGCCTCCCGCAGAACGTTTTTCCGCCACGCCGCCGCGGAAGGGCTCTCCCCGCGCAAGGCCGCGAGCCTCCGCCGGAAATCCGGGTCCCCCCCCGTGCCGGGAGGGTCCCTCTCCTCCAGGACCGCGGCAAGGACGGCGGCGGACTCAGGCAGGCCTTCCTCCTCTCCCCGGAGGACCAGCGCCCCCAGCCGCGGCGCGAGCCCCAGCGCCAGGATCCTCCGTCCCCGCTCCGAGGCGCCTCCGTCCCCGTCCAGGGCGCCGAGTTCCCGCAGCAGGTTCTTCCCCTTTTTCCAGGCCCCCGGGGGCGGCGGATCGAGCCAATCCAGGTCCTCCGGATTCCGGGCCCCCCAGACGGCGCATTCCAGAACCAGCCCCGCGAGGTCGGACCTGACGATTTCCGGCTCCTGCCTTTCCCGGAGAGGCAGGGATTCCTCCCAGAAACGGACGCAGAGCCCCGGACCGAGCCGGCCCGCCCGCCCCTTCCGCTGTTCCGCCCCGGGCAGGCCGACACGCTCGGTGACCAGGCGGTTCATGCCGGTGCGGGGGTGAAACCTTTCGGTCCGCGTCCAGCCCGAATCCAGGACAATGCGAACGTCAGGCACCGTGAGGCTCGTCTCCGCCAGGGACGTGGACAGAACGACGCGGCGTCTCCCCCGGCCTTCCGGGGGACGGAGGACCTTCCGCTGATCCTCCAGCGGAAGGGAGCCGTGCAGGACCAGGACCTCCGTCCCCGCCGGGAGCGCCGCCGGAGAAGCGGGGTCGGTCAGGGCTTCCCGGACCCGCAGGATTTCCCGCATGCCCGGCAGAAAAGCCAGGATGCCGCCTTCCTCCGCCGCGGCGATCCGGCGGAGTCCGGCGGCGAACCGTTTTTCCCACCCCGGCCCCCCGGAAACGGGTTCGTACCGGGTTTCCACCGGGAAGGCCCGGCCGGGGCAGGCCAGGACCGGCGCACCGTCCAGGAACGCGGCGACCCGGCCTGTTTCCAGCGTAGCCGACATCACCAGGAGGGCAAGGTCCGGCCGGGCACGGCGCACTTCCCGCATGAGGGCGAGGGCCGTGTCCGCGTGGAGGGATCTTTCGTGGAATTCGTCGAAGATAACAAGGGCGGCGTCGTCCAGCAGAGGGTCGTCCTGAATCATCCGGACCAGGAGACCCTCGGTGACGACCAGGATCCGCGTATCCGGCCCTTCCCGCCCGCCGCCCCGGACCCGGTAACCCGCCGCCCCCCCGGGGGAGGAACCCAGGTTTTCCGCTATCCGGGCGGCCACCGCCGATGCGGCGACCCTGCGCGGCTCGAGCATCAGGATCCTTCGCCTTCCCGGCGGCAGCTTGTGCAGAAGGTACGGCGGGACGGCGGTGGACTTTCCCGCGCCGGTTTCCGCCGTCAGGACAAGGACGCGGCTTTTCTCCAGCGCGTCCGCTATCCGGGGAAGAAACGGCGTTATGGGGAGGTCGGGCTCCGGCGCCACGGGTCGTTTCCGGGAAAAAGCCTCACCCCTCGGCGTAGGCTTTGAATTTGAGGAGGCCTTCCCGGATCCTGTCGACTCCGATGCCGGAGTACGCGAGCCGGATGTACCGCCGCGTTTCGCCGGGAAGGGCCCTGCCGAAATGGAGCCGGGTGCAGAAGGAAACCCCCGTTTTGTGGAGGACGTCCTTCCGGAACGGCTCGTACCCGGTGAAGCCCTTCGCCTCCATGAGCTTCGTCACGTCGGGATAGAGGTAGAACGTCGCGTCCGGCACATAGCAGGAGACCCCGGGGATGGTGTTCAGGATTTCCGCGGCCGCGTCCCGCCTCTCCTTCAGGACGGAGATGATTTTCCGGGAGCCGCCCTGGTCGCCGGTCAGGGCCTCCACCGCCGCGATCTGCACGAAATGGTTCGTGCAGGACTCGTCGTTCAGGTTCAGCTTGGCGATGACGTCGATGATCTCCCGGGGACCCGCCGCGGCGCCGAGCCTCCATCCGGTCATGGCGTATTTCTTCGAAAAGGTGTAGAGAAGGACGCACCGCTCCTCCATGCCCGGGAACGACGCGAGGCTCCGGGACTTTCCCCGGTAGCGAATGTCGAAATAGGCCTCGTCGCAGAGGACCGTGAGATCGTGACGGACGGCGAACTCGGCGATGGCCGCGAGTTCCTCCGGGGACGACTCCGCGCCGGTGGGGTTCTGCAGGTCGTTGACGATGAGGAGCTTCGTCCTCGGGGTCACCCCGCGCCGCAGGGCTTCCAGATCGAGGCCGAAATTGTTCCGGCCCGGCAGGAAACCGTAGGGAAGGCCCACCCCGCCGTGGAATTCGATCTGGGACTCGTAAATCGGGTAGCCCGGGCTGGGATACAGCACTTCGTCGCCGGGGTTCATCAGGGCCAGGATGAATTTGCCGATCACCGGCTTTCCGCCCGGCTGCACCGCCACGCTTTCCGCCGTGTAGCCCGTGCCGTGGCTCCGGTTTATGTCCGCCGCCAGGGCCTCCCGCAGTTCGGGGATGCCGGCGTTCGGCGCGTAGCCGGTTTTTCCGTCCCTCATGGCCTTGCAGGCCGCATCGATTATGTTGTCCGGGGTCCGCAGATCGATGTCCCCCAGATGAAAGGGATACACCGTGTTGCCGGCGGCGGCGAATTCCCGCGCTTCCGCCGAGACGGCGAACGCCGTTTCCGTACCCAGATGTCCGATTCTGTCCGAAAGAGCCATGTTCCCTCCTCTTTCCCACACCGAAGTATGCTACGTTAAGCCGCTTCAATCAATGGTGTTTTGCGCCGATAATCGAAGAGTTCGTCCTTCACTATCCTGACGGACGTGCCGATTCTGGTAGAAGATGACGAGGGTATGTCGTTGAAAAAACTGGTCCTGCTTCTCCTCGGAGGGGCCGCCCTGGCGTACGGGGAGGTGACTTTCTCGCATCCGCATTTATCGGGGGAAAACCGCATCCTGTTCCAGGCGGTCGCCGAAGGCCCGGGCCACACCGGTTTCCGCACCCTTTTCCTGGCCGATATCGAGGCGGGAATACGGAAGCAGCTGACATTCTATCCCGAAGACCTCCAGTACCTGCCGGGAACCGGAGGCCTTCAGATCCAGAACAGGTTCGGGCTGTTCCGGTCCGACGGCAACATGGAAAACATCCGGCCCGTGCCGGGTTTTCCGTCCTTCCTGACCGGGAAGGAGGCCCAGAACGGTAAAATCCTGCCCGTGCTGGCGTCCCCGGACGGCAGATACATCCTGCACCTGGAACCCGCGACCGCGGCATACGGGGACCTCCTGCTCTTCGACGCCGAAACCGGGAAAAGCGAAACGGTTTCCCGCCGGGTCGAACTGTCCATGGGCGGCCCCGAGGCGGCGTGGTCGCCGGATTCGCGGTTTTTCGTCTACGCGAAGGCGGGTCAGGTCCATTATTTTTCGCTGGAACAGTACCGGGGCTCCCGCCTGATCGCTGAAGACTACCGCCGCATCGGGGACGGAGGAATCGCCAGCGTCCGCTGGGCGGCGGGGGGCGACCTCTTTTACCTTTCCGGCACCATCGTCTACCGGATCACCGGCGCGGAGCTCTTCGCCCGCACCCTTTACCAGGACATTCTGCGGATCGGCCGGATCGCCGGCAGGATCCCCTTCGATTTCGATCCCAGCTTCGACGGTTTCTGGATCGCTCCGGACGGGAAGGCCCTCCTTCTGAACGCCGGCGGCGGCAACATCTTCCTCTGTCCCCTGCCGGCGGGGGAAAGCCGCACCCTGCCCTACCTTTACCTACCCCGCGGCATGCGGGCGGCGGACCTTCTGTGGGACCGGAACGACATCGTCACCCTGCTGGTCCGGGGAACGAAGGACGGGGCGGACGCGTCCGCGGTTTTCCGCATCGACCTGTCCGCCGCCAATCCCGGGTTCTCCCGGACGTCCGACTCCGGGGTGTTCGGGATGACGCTATCCCCCGGCGGCGACCGGGCGGCCCTGATGACCGAAACCGGAATCGACATCCGGGAGTACCGGTCGTGGAAATCCCTCCGGGTCATCCCCGGAGAAAAGCCCCTGGACGTCGTCTGGGCGGGCGATTCCTCCCTCGTGGTGGGCGGGTCCCATCTGGTCCAGGCGT
>CAZGUL010000267.1:0-4804 GCA_964529055.1 uncultured Spirochaetaceae bacterium | reverse complement strand
GACCGCATCGGGCGGCGGGGGAATTGCCGGTTTTCTTTTTGCGGACCGAATCCGAAGTTTTGATTCGTTCTCCACGGGAACGACTCGCGCGACGGGATGGTTTCTGTCGGCTATGAGCAAAGTTTCCCCGGAGCGGACCTTTCGGAGTTGTTCGGAAATGCGCGCTTTGAATACGGAGATTGATATGGTTTCCATAAGACTATAATAGGTCATAAAAGAGAAAACGGCAATAACCGGTTTAATGCTAATGATGAGACGAGCATGCGGTATAGAATCTCATAGGGTTCTTTACCCCTCTTCACTTCCCCCCGAGCCGCTCCTTGAGGTACGCCTCCATCTTCTCCGGGTCCAGGAACTCCGGGGTCGTGTCGGGAATGCCGAGAAAGTAGACGTTAAGGGCGGGGCCGCCTGTTTTCCGGGCCTCCGGGCCCGCGAAGAGCGCTATCTCCGTGCGGGGAAAGTCCGCGAAGTGGCTCCGGGGCAGACGGAGCTCTATCGTGCCCTCAGGACCCGGCGCGGCGGGAAGGAGTTTCCGGTCCCCGCCGAAGGGGTCGACGCCGTACGCCTCCGCCGCGGGCGCCGCGGACGCGAGGCCGGCCGCGGCGATGCCGGTTATCCGCAGGACGATGATGTCCTCGTCGGGGCTCCTGCCTGGGCCGGCCTTCAGGACGGCCCAGGCAAGACGGAAGCCGTCCCCGGCGTAGAAGTCCAGGCTGCCGTGCTCGGTCCTGCCCTCCTGGGCGGGGAGTCCGGCGGCGAGCAGGAAGGCGGCGCAGACCGCCGCGATGCGGGCTGCCGCGGCCCGGCGCGAGGCGTGTTTCATTTTCATTTTTCCCGGCCCTCCAGGACCGCCATCGTGTCCTCGAAGAATTTCAGCGTCACCTTTTCGCCCTCCGCCGGGCTGGAATCACCGCCCCGGTCGATGGCCACAACCTGCAGGCGCTCCCCGCCGCAGCGGACGATGTATTCGATTTTCTCGCCCAGGAAGGTCCGGGAGAGGACCTCGGCTTCCGGCCCGCCGGAAGAGGCGGGGCCGCCGGAGGAGGCCTGGGAGCTGCCCCCCGCGCTCCGCGTCAGGTCCATCGACTCGGGCCGCAGGACAAGGACAACCGTGTCTCCCGCGGACGGGCGGAAGGCACCCGCTTTTATCCGGAGCCGGGCGCCCAGGGCTTCCACCGCAAGGCCGCCGTCCTCCGCGGCGAGAACGCGGGCCTTCACCATGTTGACCCTGCCGATGAACTGGGCCACGAAGGAATCCGCCGGCCGGTAGTACAGGTCCTCCGCGCTGCCGTCCTGTACCAGCCGTCCCCCGTTCATCACGCAGATCCGGTCGGACACCGCCATCGCCTCCTCCTGGTCGTGGGTCACGTAAACCGTTGTTATCGAAAGCCGGCGCTGGAGCTGGTGAATTTCCGACCGCATCTGGAGCCGGAGCTTCGCGTCCAGGTTCGAGAGGGGCTCGTCGAACAGGAGCACCTGCGGCTTGATGACGATGGCCCGGGCCAGGGCGACCCTCTGCTGCTCGCCGCCGGACATCTGGGCGGGAAACTGCCGCTCGAAGCCGGTGAGCCCCACGAGCTCCAGCACTTCGCCGACCTCGCGGCGGATTTCCTCCCCGGTTTTCCCCCGCACCTGGAGACCGTAGGCGATGTTCTCGAACACCGACAGGTGGGGGAAGAGGGCGTAATTCTGGAAAACGAAGCCGATGTTGCGGCGGTTCGCCGACAGCAGGGTGACGTCCTGGTCCCCGATGTGGATGGAGCCGGTGTCCGGCTTCTCGAATCCCGCGATCATCCTTAAGGTAGTGGTCTTGCCGCAGCCCGACGGCCCCAGCAGGGTCAGAAATTCCCCCGGCTTCACGACCAGCGAAACGTCCCGGGCGGCGTAGATTTCCCCCTTCACCGGGTGGGTGTAGCGTTTCGATATTCCTTCGACGCGCACTTCGACGGCGTTCATCGGTATACTCCTTGTGTCAACCGCCGAGCACGCTCGCGACCTGCGCGGCGCCCGGGGATCTGTACCGCCGCATCGCGGCGTCGACGGCGGCCATCACGATGAAGACCACGGCGACGATGAAGACCGAAAAGGCCGCCGCCGGTCCCAGGGACAGCTCGGTGATGTTTTCCAGGATGCGGACCGTGATCAGGGTCCAGTTGATGGAAACCAGAAAGATGGTGGCGCTTATCGCCGTCATGGACCGGATGAACACCACGCCCAGGCCGGAGAAAAACGCGGGGGCGATGAGGGGCAGGGTGATCCGGCGGAAGGTGGTGCCGCTGGAAGCGCCGAGGCTCTCGGAAGCCTCCTCGATGCTCTTGTCCACCTGCTGGAGCATCGCGATGGTGGTCCTGATTCCGGTGGCCCCGTACCGGAAAACGTAGAGGGCGACGATTACGGTCGCCGTTCCGGCGAGTTCGATGGGCGGCGCGTTGAAGGCCATCAGGTACGCGATGCCGACGATGGTCCCCGGCAGGGCGTAGTTGATCATCGAGGCGACTTCCATGGACAGCCTGCCGGGGAATTTCTTCCGGGCCGTCAGGTAGCCGACCATGACCCCGTACAGGCCGCCCAGCGGCATGCTGAATGCCGCGATGATCAGGGTGTCCCGGATGGCCTTGCGCCCCTCGGTGAAGATGACCCGGTAATGGTCCAGGGTGAAGGCGTGGTTCGCCCCCAGGGCGCGCACCAGGGAGCCGAAGAGGAGAAGGGCGTACAGGTAGAAGATCGCCAGCGCGGAGACGGCGCAGAAAACCCCCAGGACCCGGGCCATCGCCGGGGAAACGCTGTCGAAGGGCGTCTGGCCCGCGCCCTTGCCGGTGACGGTGACGTAAAACCGCCGGGAAACCCAGAACCTCTGCAGGAAAAACACGATCATGGACGGAACCAGCAGAACGAAGGACAGGACCGCGCCGCCTTCCAGGTCGAACATGCCGGTTATCTGCAGGTAGGCCTGGGTCGGCAGCACCGGAAAGGCGTTGCCGGCCAGGATAAGCGGGGTGGCGAAGTCGGCCAGGGACGCCGCGAAGAGCAAAAGGAAAGAGTTCGCCAGGCCGGGGACGCACAGCGGGAGGGTGACGGTCCGGAACACCCGGATCCGTCCCGCGCCGAGACTGAGGGCCATCCGCTCGATGTTGGAGTCGATGGCGCCGAGCATCGGTTTCAGGGCAAGGTATGCTATGGGGAAAAAGGTCAGGACCTCGGAGAAGAGGGTGCTCCACAGCCCGTACACCGTGGCGCCCTTGATTCCGAGAACATGAAACGTGATGAGGCCCCGGGGCCCGAACGAGAAGATCATGCCGATGGCGGTGGTGAAGGGCGGCGAAACCAGCGGCAGGAGGGTCAGGGCATCCATGAGGGCCGCAAGTTTCGGGGGAATGTTCGCCCTGCAGGCGGTGAAAGCGAACAGGAAGCCCAACAGGGTTCCGAAGACCCCGACGAGGGCCGCCAGCCACAGACTGTTGCGCAGGGCGGCGAGCTGGTTGCGATCCGCGAGAATCTGCAGGATGTTCCCGACGGTGAAGCGGCCGTCGGCGAAGAAGACCCCAGCCAGCAGCACCGCCATGGGCAGCAGGATGAAAAGCCCGATGAGGACCCATAGTACGAGGACGGAAACGGCCAGGGCCGGGTCCTTGAGAACCCGGCCCCCGCCGGCGGATGGAAAAGCCATGACTATCCGCGGCGCGTCACGGATTCAGGACTTCGTCGATCCATCTCTGGACGATGCGCTTGCGGTTGGCCCCCGCGTAGTCCGCGTCGATGGGAAAGAGCTTCGCGTTTTTCAGGACCGCCGCCAGGCTGGGTTCCAGCTCCACGTCCGGATGCGCCGGGATGAAGTTGATCTTGTACGTCGCGAAGTGCTTCTGCATGTCCGCGGAGGTCGCCCAGTCGATGAGCTTCTTTCCCGTTTCGGGGTTCTTCGCTCCCTTGATGAGGGCGATCGCTTCGGCGGCGGACCCGATCCCTTCCTTCGGGAAGCTCACCGTCACGTCGTACCCCTTCGCCTTGGTGTCCAGGGCGTCCACGATGAAGAAGATGCCGCCCCCCGCCTGGCCGAGCCCGGTGGGAAGGGTGCCGCCGCCGCCGCTCTTCGTGAAAAGCTGGACGTTGGGGCGGAGCTTCTTCAGGTACGCGAAGGCTTTGTCCTCGTTCCGGCCGTTCACTTCCAGGACCGAGAAAATCCGGGTCACGGCGGTGCCGGAGGTGCGGGCGTCGGCCATCTGCAGCATGTTCTTGTAGGCCGGGTGCAGAAGGTCCTCCCACGACGCGGGCGGGGAGAGCTTGTTTTCCTTCAGGAACTGGGTGTTCGTCATGAAGCACAGGGGATCGTCCGCGATGGCGACCCAGTACCCGTCCCTGTGCTTGAACCGCTCCTCGAGCCTGCCGAACACCGGCGGTTTGTACGGCTCGAATACACCCTCGGCGATTCCCGCCGCGTGGGTTTCCACCGGCCCGCCGAAAAGAACGTCGATCCGGGGATTGTTCTTTTCCGCGATGACCCGGGCGAGGGCCTCGCCGGAGGAGAAGCGCACGAAATTGACTTTGATTCCCGTGGCTTTCTCGAATTCCTGGAACATCGGCCGCGCCCAGTTTTCCGGCCAGATGGAATAGACGTTCACGGTGTCGGCCGCCGCGAGGGTCCCGGCCGCCGCCGCCAGCAGTACCGCCGCCAGCAGTACGGCTTTCATTCGAAGTTTCATTAGTATCCTCCTTATCCGCAAAATGGTGCCGAACTCAGCGTCCTCCATTGTAAACCCCCCGGCGGCAAATGGCAAACTTTTCCGCTTGAAACTCCGCCCGCGACGTT
>CAZGUL010000266.1:0-4814 GCA_964529055.1 uncultured Spirochaetaceae bacterium | reverse complement strand
TTCGACTGCGTCATGCAGGAGATCGCCGCGGCGGAAAGCCTGCAGGAGGGCGAACGCCTTGCCTACCTGGGCAGCGGAGTTTTCGCCGTCATCCGGCAGTCTCCCGGGCAGGGAAACGCCGGCTTCACCATTCGGAAAAGGATACAGTACGAGGACAAGGAAAAGGCCGCAGCCTGGCGGCGGACGCTGAGCGTTACCGCCGGATAGACGCCGAAGGGAGTGGTCCAGATGATTCGAGCTTTGTTTCCCGGTTCCTTCGATCCCGCCACCAACGGACACTTGAACCTGATACGCCGCGCCGCGGAGATCTGGGACGAGATCGACGTGGTGATCGCGGTCAATCCCCTGAAAAAATACACCTTTTCCGCGGAGGAGCGTTTTTCCATGATGCAGAGCCTGGTGCGGGACTACGATAACGTGAAGGTCACCGTCTGGGACAAGCTCATCGTGGATTACGCCGAGAAGGTGGGCGCGAAAATCATCATCCGGGGGGTCAGGGCCCTCGCGGATTTCACCTACGAATTCGAACTGTCCATGATAAACAAGGGACTCAACCCAGGAGTCGAAACGATATTCATGCCGACGGATCCGCAGTATTTCGTTCTCCGGTCCAGCGCCATCAAGGAAATCGCCATGTTCGGCGGGGACGTATCGTCGATGGTGCCCCCTGTCGTCGCGGAAGCGCTGGGAAGAAAGCTGTCGAGACCTTGACATTCCACGCTGCTTAGTTTATTTTAGGCCATTATTTAGATTGTGAGGTTGGCAGATGGCAGTACCAAAATACAAACCCTCAAAAGCCCGAACTCGACGACGCCATTCCATTAACAGGCGGCTTGAAGTGCCCACCCTTGTTACCTGCGGAAACTGCGGCAACAAGGTCATGCCCCATAGAGTATGTTCGAAATGCGGTTTTTACCGGGGAAAGCAAGTCTTCGAACCCGAAGATATGGCATAAATAAAGGAGGAAAAAATGGACGAACTTTTCGACAAAATGAAGAAAATCATCGCCGATAAACTCGAGATCGAAGAAAGCAAGATCAATCTTGATTCTTCATTCCGACAGGATCTGGGGGCCGACAGCCTGGATACATACGAACTCGTTTACGCCATCGAAGAGGAAATGGGAATCAGCATCCCCGACGAAAAAGCGAACGAATTCGAAACCGTCCGTGACGCTCTCGATTTCATCAGGTCCCAGAAAAAATAACCGAATTCCGTGATCTTTCTGAAGAGCGCCGACGATTTTCGAACTCCAGTAGTTACTTCAGAGCGAAAACGGGAACTCGTCCTATTCGAACGCACATCCGGAGCAAGGTTCAAGAGACTCGATCTTTTGAACCTTGCTTTTTGTCATCGCTCCTTCGCGAACGAGAATTCCGCAAACATCGGGAACAACGAGCGGCTCGAGTTCCTCGGCGACTCGGTTCTCGGCCTCGTCGTCAGCGAGCACCTTTTTCAGGTCCTGCCGGACCGGCAGGAAGGTGACCTGGCGAAAATAAAATCCTTCGTGGTCAGCGAAGACAGCCTCGCGTCCATCGCGAAGGACCTCAAGATCGACAATTTCATCCTCATCGGAAAGGGGGAGGAGTACTCCGGCGGCAGGAGCAAGAAGGCCATTCTGGCGGACTGCTTCGAGGCCATCATCGGGGCGTATTTCCTCGATTCCGGGTTCAAATCCTGCAGAAAATTCGTTCTCCGGTTTCTCGTTCCGGAAATCGTCAAGGTTCTCGAGAACAGGCACCGGAAGGACTTCAAGACCCTCCTTCAGGAATACGTCCAGAAAAAGTTCAAATCCTACCCCAAATACAATCTGGTGCAGAAATCGGGACCCGATCACAACAAGACTTTCTGGATGGAAGTCCGGATCCGGGAAAAGATTTACGGTCCCGGAGAAGGCAAGAACAAGAAGGAAGCGGAACAGAATGCCGCGGAGATAGCCTACAGGCAGCTGACGGGACGCCACCCCTTCAGGGGGGACGACGAGGATCAGGGCGGAGAGAGCCGGGAGGAGTAGTACCTCTTCGCCATTTCCGCCAGGGTTTCCTTTTCGTTCAGGGCGGGGTCGTCCACGACGGCCTGAAGAAGAAAGTCCAGCACCCGTCCCATGGCGGGACCCGGCGGTATGCCGCAGAGCTGCGTCAGGTCGCCTCCCCGAATTTTCAGGTCCTTCAGGGACAGGGCGGAATCCTCCGAAAGGACCTTCCGTATCCGTCCGCGAAACTCGTCCAGAGATTTCGGGTCCGGCTTTTCCCCCCGGGTGGCGTACTGGTCCGCGAGGCGAAGCAGAAAAAGATCTTCGATGTTTTCCTTTCCCGCCCCCATGATGAACCGTCGGACTGCCGCGTCCGTCCAGGATGAATCGTAATTGAACATGTGGCGTCGGACCAGGTGGACGACCCGTTTTTCCACGGCGGTGGGGAATTTGAGGCGCCGCAATATTTCCGCCGCCAGCCCGGCGGATTTCTCCTCGTGGCCGTGAAAGATGCGGAAACCCTCCTCGTCCGTGGAGGCGGCGGAGGGTTTGCCGATGTCGTGCAGCAGGGCGGCCAGCCTGAGTCCCGGGTCCTTCACCAGAATGCCGTCGCAGCTGAGAATGGAATGGGTGAAGACGTCGAAAAGGTGGCGTCCCTTCTGTTCGACGCCGATCCCCGCCGAAAGCTCGGGAAGGATCCGTTCCAGAAGACCCGTTTCCGCCATCAGGATGAAGGCCCGGGACGGCACGTCGGCGAGGATTATTTCCTCCAGCTCCGTCCTGACCCGCTCCCGGGAAATCCGGTCGATCCTCATGGCGCAGGTTTTCATCGCCTTCAGGGTGCCGGGTTCGATGGAAAATCCGAGGCGGGAGGCGAACCTGACGGCCCGCAGGAGACGCAGGCCGTCCTCACGGAAGCGTTCTTCAGGATCCCCGATGGCACGGATCGTTTTGCCGGCGCAGTCCTCCCTGCCGCCGTGGGGATCGACGAGGGCTCCCGTGCCGATATCGATCGCCATGGCGTTGATCGTGAAGTCCCTGCGTTTCAGATCTTCCGGAAGGGATGGCGTGTACGAAACCCGGTCGGGACGTCTGCCGTCGGAATATCTTCCCTCCACCCGGAAGGTCGTGATCTCGTAGGAAGATCCCCGGGTGAGGATCGTGACCGTGCCGTGTCTTATCCCCGTGGGTACCACCCTGCGGAACAGCCTGATGACGTCTCCGGGCTCGGCGTCAGTGGCGAGGTCCCAGTCCTTCGGCGGTACCCGGAGAACCAGGCTGCGCACGGCGCCTCCGACAAGCCAGCAGCCGAATCCGGCGGCGGCGAGAGTCGCGTGTATTTCATGAAGATCGCCGGGAAGCCTGAATTTCATACACAGGAATTATTCATGAGGGAAAGGCAGTGTCAACCGGCGTGAAAACCGGCAAAAAAAAGCCGCCCCTCGGGGCGGCTTTTCCGTAAGGAATCCGCGGTTTACTGCAGGAGCTGCAGGACCGACTGGGCCTTCTGGTTGGCCTGAGCGAGCATGGCCGTGGAGCTCTGGACCAGGATCTGGTTGGTGACGAAGCGGACCATTTCCTCCGCCATGTCGGTGTCCCTGATCCGGGACTCGGACGCCTGCATGTTCTCCGCGCCGACCGCGAGGCCGCGGCGGGCATGGTCGAGCCTGTTCTGGTACGCGCCGAGGTCCGCCCGCTGCTTGCTGACGGTCTTCAGGGCCTTGTCCAGGACTCCGATGCTGATGTTGGCCTTTTCGGGAGTGGACAGGGACAGGAAGGTCGCGCTGTGGGCGAGTCCGTTGGCGCTCTGGATCCCCAGGCCCTGGGCGGTCATCGTTCCGATGAAAACCCGTTCCCTCTGGTCCATGTTGGCGCCGATGTGGAACCACATGCTCGCGGTGATGACGTTTTCCCCCGTTTCCCGGGCGAAACGTCCGGTGAGCAGGTTCATGCCGTTGAACTGGGCATGGGAAGCGATGCGGTTGACTTCGTCGACCAGCTGGGAAACTTCGACCTGGATCTGCATGCGGTCCTCGGTGGAATAAATTCCGTTGGACGCCTGCACCGCCAGTTCCCGGATCCTCTGCAGAATGTCCTGCGATTCCTGCAGGTACCCTTCCGCGGTCTGGATCAGGGAGATGCCGTCCGCGGCGTTTCTTTCGGCGCGGAACAGACCCCGGATCTGGGACCGCATCTTTTCGGATACGGCGAGACCGGAAGCGTCATCCGACGCCCTGTTGATGCGCTGGCCCGACGAGAGCTTTTCCATGTTCTTGTCGATGTTGATGTGGTTGAACTTGTTCTCTCGCTGAGCGAACATCGCGCTCATGTTGTGATTGATGATCATACAATCCTCCGTGATAGTATAACGGACATCCTTGTCCGTTTCGGGCGCCCAAGACGCCCTGTAATGAATGTCGGGAAGAATCTTTCGCACTTGAGGGAAAAATTCATTTTTTTGCGAAAAGCCCCCGCTTCGATTGATTTCAGCCGGCAAACAGCCTATCATTTGAGCCGGAGAAAATGGTAACAGGCTGCTTGTTTACAGGGGGGAAGGGACCGTCGGCCAGGCACGCCGCCAGGTACATAAGGGAGGCGGGCATCACGGTCGCCGCGGATTCAGGACTCCTTCTTGCCGAAAGATTCCGGGTCGTTCCGGATTACATCGTGGGAGACTTCGATTCCCTTCCGGACAGGGACATCCTGAGTCAATACCCCTCCCGGAAGATAATTCGGTATCCGCGTGACAAGGATTTCACCGACACCGAGCTCGGCGTCGGGCTCCTCCGGGAAAAAGGCTGCGACAGGATAATCATTCTGGGCGGCGGGGGAGGCAGGCTCG
>CAZGUL010000265.1:0-4833 GCA_964529055.1 uncultured Spirochaetaceae bacterium | reverse complement strand
ACGGCGGCGCGGTCGATGACGTCGTCGTGCACCAGGGTCGCCAGGTGCATGATTTCCACCGCCGCGGCGATGCGGTACATCCTGTCCGGCAGGGGCGCGGCTTTTTTTCCGGCACCCCCGCGGTCCGGCTTCATGCGGGCCGCCAGGACGACGAAGGCCGGCCGGAGCATCTTGCCCTTCCGGGACAGCAGCCTGCCCACCGCTTCGGACACGACGGGATTGCGGCTGCGCAGGCCGGTCTCGATGACGGCCCGCACTTTTTCCAGATCGCTTTTTACGAGGGGATAGGAATCCCAGTAGCCCGGCATGGTTCCGCCTTGATATGAGAAGGGACGGCCCCGGGGGGCCGTCCCGCATGCATGCGCTCCCGCGGTTATTCCCTCGGCTCGCCCAGGTACAGATGGGTCCGCTTCGCGATTTTCCGCCGGTTCCAGAAATCCTTGACCCACTTCATGACCCAGTGGTCAAGACCGAACCCCTTGCCGGCTCCTCCGAGCATCACCACCGCGGCGAAAATGTACCACAGCAGTTCGGGGCCTCCCATCGCCGAGACGATGAACATCAGGCCCAGGCCGATGGACGCGGCGGAGGCGAGGAATGTGAAGGTCCCGCTTATCAGGGCGAGGCCGATGCCGATCTCCGTCAGGACCAGGCCCGCCTGCATCATGAAGGCCGTGGTGGGATGAAAACCGATGACCGTCTGGGCGAACCACTCGTACATTTTGTACAGGAAGCTTTCGGTGGAAATGAGGGCCTGGCCCCAGGCTTCCGCTCCCCCCGCGGCGGCTTCCGACGCTGCCGCGACGGCGTCGGCGGCCTCTTCTCCCCACTCGGCGGCGCTGGCCGCGCTCACGGCATCCCCGAAGGACACGCCGGGAATCCTGATGTTGGCCGGGTCCACACCGAAGATGCCGCCTTCGCCGGGGGAAAGCCAGCCTTCCCCGACCTTCTTGACGCCTTCGATGAGCCATTTGACGCCCAGGAATATCCGGAGCGGAACGGCCCAGTAGACGGGAATCTTCGCGGCCAGGTGGCTGCCCACGAAGGAGCGGCCGTCCTTCATCTCGAAGAACTCGTGCTTCAGGTAACCCCAGACGGCGTTGAGCCCCGCCAGGCCCCACAGGTAATGCAGGTTGACCAGGTGCTTGAGGCCCATGGCCGGGAAGCCGGAAAGCTCCAGGCCTCCGGCGTTCGATACGGCGTGCTTGCTGCCGATGGACACCATGAAGCCGTGGTAGTTGGATTTGAATTTCGCCCTTTCGGCCCTGCCCTCGACCTCGGCGACGATGTTCGCCGCGGCGGTGTGGGCGGTCTGCAGGGCGGTCTCGACGATCTGGGGAAGGACCTTGCCGCCTTCGACGAACCAGATGATGTCGCCCACCAGGTAGACGTTCGGGTGGTCCACCGACTGCATCAGCTCGTTGACCAGGATGCGTCCCCGCTTGCCGACCAGGTAGGTGTCTTCCTCGTCGAAGCGGCAGCCGGACATGCCGTGGATGCCTTCCTCCCACGATGCGTAGGAGCATTCGCCGCGGGCTTCCTGCCCCTTGGTAAGGTTGAGGTTCGCCGTCAGCTCGGAACCGTGGATGCCGCAGGTCCAGACGATGGTGTCCGACTCGATCTTGCGGCCCCCCTCGATGATGATGCAGCCCGGCTCGGCCTTGAAAATCGGCGAGTTGAGGTACACGTCGATGCCGAGCTTGCGCATGCTCCGTTCGGCCTTCGCGCGGAGGTTGTCGGACAGCATGTTGAGCACCTTGCCCAGCGCCTCGACGATGAGGATCCGGACTTCCCGCTCGTCGATGTGATAGCGGCGGCACAGGACCCGGCGCCTTTCGGCGAGCTCGCCGGCGAGCTCGACTCCGGTGAAGCCCGCGCCGGCGATGACGAAGGTCAGGAGTTTCTGCCGCTCGAAGGGGTTCGGCTCGCAGGCGGCCTTGCGGAAGCATTCCTCCACGTGGACCCGGATGCGCATGGCGTCCTCCAGGGACCACAGGGTGAACGAGTTCGCCTGGATGCCCTCGATGCCGAAAAATTCGGGATCGCCGCCGGCGCCGACCACCAGGTAATCATACTCGTACTTGGCCGAGTCCGACATCAGCTTGCGCCCGGTGAAGTCGATGGTCTTGATGGTGTCGGTGACGACCTTGACCCGGGTCCCGCCGAAGATGCGGTGAAAACTCACCTGCACCGAGTCGGGCTCGACCCGGGAGCCGGCGACCTCGTGAAGCTCGGTCATCAGCGTGTGGTAATGATTGCGGTCTATAAGGGTAAATTCGACGTTTGATTTCTTTTTGAGTTTCTTGTAGATCTTCTTGAGGGCCTCGACGCCGCCGTATCCGCCGCCGAGAACGACTATGCGGGTTCTTTCTCCCATACCGTCTCCTTGCACTGGTCTGATTCGATAAATTTAATATTTATATTATCGTATATTCGCGCTTATGTGAAGACGGATTCTTGCCTTCGCCGGGACGTGTGTGATACAAAAACACGATGACCCGACATGCATTCCCCGCCGTTTTCGCCGCCGCGTTGCTCGCGTCCGCGGTTTTCGCCTGCTCCCGCGCCCCGGAACCGGTGTCCCGGACGGAATTCCTTCTCGGCACTGTCTGCGGCCTGACCCTGCACGACCATGCCGCGCCGGAGGTCTTCGAAAAAGTCTTCGCCCGGGTGCGGGAGATCGAGAACCGGATGAGCGTCACGATCGATTCCAGCGACATCGGGCGGATAAACGCCGCGGCGGGGAGGGAGGCCGTCCGGGCCGCGGAGGACACGTATTCGGTGATCTCGGCGGGGCTGGAATTTTCCCGGCTGAGCGGCGGGGCCTTCAACGCGGCCATCGGTCCGCTGGTTTCCCTGTGGGGCATCGGCACGGACCGGGCGAGGCTCCCGGAAAAGGGTGAAATCGCCGCGGCCGCGGCCCGGGTCGACCACCGGAAAGTGCGGCTCGATCCCGCGGCGGGGACGGTTTTTCTCGAGGAACCGGGCATGGCCCTGGACCTGGGCGCCATCGCCAAGGGGTACGCCGCCGACGAGGCCGCTAGGATCGTCCGGGAGGCCGGCGTCCGGAGCGCCATCATCGATTTCGGCGGCAACGTCCTCGCCGTGGGTTCCCATCCGGAGGGAAGGGCCTGGCGCATCGGGGTGCAGAACCCGGACCTTTCCCGGGGGACCTACCTGGGCGTCCTCGACGTCCGGGACATGGCTGTCGTCAGCTCGGGGGTCTACGAGAGATTTTTCACCGGCCCGGACGGGGAGCGGTACCATCACATCCTGGATTCGAAGACCGGGTATCCCGTGCGGAACGGGCTCTCGGGGGTAACGGTGATCGCGAAGGATTCCATCGTCGCCGACGCCCTGTCCACGACGCTCTTTTCGCTGGGGCTTCCGGCGGGACTGGAATTCGCGGAGAGGATCGAGGACGTGGAGGCGCTTTTCATCACGGAGGACAAAAATCTGTACGCCACCGGGGGCCTGAGGGAATTCTTCTCCCTGTCCGACCGGAGTTTCACGCTGCGGGAGAAATAAAAAAAGCCGGCCCGGCGGCCGGCTTTCGACGGTTTCCCCGGAAGGTTACTTCTTCAGGGCTTTCTTCGAGAGTTCGATGAAGCGTTTGTGGGTGCCGGTGGCGCCGGAAACCTTGTCGATCTTGTCCGGGTTCTGGCCCGCCACGAGGGCGTCCTCGAGTTTCTTGACCGCGTCGTTCCAGGCTATCCCGTTGCGCTTTTTCATCTGGTCGTTGACGTAGGAGCTCTTTTTCTTCGAGTCCTTGCCCTTCAGCTCGTCGTACTCGACCGCGACGATCTTGCCGTCCTTGACCTGGATCTTGATGCCGGCAACGTATTTCTGCCGGTCCGGCTCGTCCTGGGCGGTGTACTCGCCGTCCTTGAGCTGGGCGAAGGCCGTGACCGCCGCGCCGCCGGCCAGGATCAGGGCCATCATCGATATGAGCAGGAATTTTTTCATGCCATTCTCCTCTTTGCGTTTATGGAACCGAATATCGAAAAAACCATAATGTATAACGGAGGGCCTGTCAATATTTTCCGGCAAGGTACACGGCCCAGTTCAGAAGGACGAAAACGGCGCCCGCGGCGGCTCCCGCCGCGCCGGTGGTGACGGCTGCCGGCGGCGTGAGGTTTTCCGGGGACGCGGTCTCGTACACTTCGTGGAGCAGGGCGTCCAGGCCCGCCCACAGGTCGCGGCGGTCCAGCCGGGTCTTACGCTCCGTGATGCGCTCGAAGTAGAAAAGTGTCAGCGACAGGGTTTCCCCCAGGCGGCCGGGAAAACGGACCGCCGCCCGTATCGTCAGGCGGGAAAGGTAGATGAGCCCGATGATGGTGACCGCCTTCAGGGTCCCGAGCCGAAGGGCCCCCCCGGTGACGGGAAAATTCCCGACCCGGAAGAGGACCTTCCCGAAGGGTGTAATCAGATTCGCCAGAACTATCCCGACGCCGATGAAGACGTTGGGAAGGACCCGTATTCTCCTGCCTGAGAGGAGGAAGAGAACGATGTACATGGCCGTCAGGGCGGTTTTCGCCGCCAGGGATCCGCCCATCAGGAAGGCGGGCAGGGCGAGGACGCCGCAGAGGGCCAGGTGCTCCGGGGACAGGCGGTTTTCGAGGTTCACGGGTCGCCCGCCTTTTTGAGCCAGCCGGAGGCCTCCCACATCTTCTGCGCGAAGGCGCCGAGGAGAACTCCGGTGACGGCCCCGATGACCAGGAAGGGCGGTCCGATGAGCCATGCGCCTTCGCCGAGGAGGAACCAGCGGGCCAGCAGTATCTGCACGATGTTGCTGGCCAGGGCGCCGGAAACGCCGAGGCCGATCAGGCTCAT
>CAZGUL010000264.1:2222-4903 GCA_964529055.1 uncultured Spirochaetaceae bacterium | reverse complement strand
CCTGTCGGTGGGTCCCTTTTTCGGCCTGTTCAATACCGAAGAGACCCCGGTGAATCCCGGCGTCACGGCGTCCGTCAGGTTTCAGATTCCCGGAAAAGCCTTCATGGTGCTGGAAACGTCCCGCAGCCTCGCGCTGGCGAATTTCTTTTCCGGCGGAGGGCTTTCGCCCGATGTGGAAGACACGGGAGACTACATCCAGGAAGACAACAGGATCGCGTTCGGCCTGTATGTCAGGAACACGATCCTTTCCTTCGCCATCCGGTCGCGGCTTCTTTCCGAGGCGGATGCCGATTACGGCGTCATAACCGACAGCCTTACCGATTATTCCGTCACCACCGACATCTACAAAAAGAATTCGCCATTCAAGGCGCTGATTTCCTTCACTTATCGCAGTCTTTCCAAGCATTTCGAGGACGCGGTTCCCGCGTCGCGACACACCGCAGGGTCCCTGATCCTGGGAACCCGGATCGACTTCAGCGTCCGCCGGCACGCGGCGGCGTACGTTTCGCTGGACAGCGGGTTCTACACCTTCGGCCTGGACGACCTCATCGGGGAGTTCGGCAGCACCGATTTCTTCTTCACCGCCTCCGCGGGGGTCAGGATCGATCTGGAAATCCTCCGGTAAAAAAAAGAGCCCCGTCTTCCGACGGGGCCCGTGATGACTGCGCAATAAACCGCCGTACCTTACTTCGCGGCGGGCTTCTCTTCCACATGCATCTTCTTGCTCTCCAGATAGCGAAGAACCTGCAGATGACCGAGTCTTCTGATTTCCGCGTTTCTGCGGGCCTCTTCCCTCTTCTGCAGAATGCCCCAGGTGCCTTCGTCGTCGATGTCGCGTTCGAGGGTGAGCAGGGCCTTGTCGTAGATTATGGAAAGATCCTTGAAGTATCCGATGAAATCCCCGCCCTCATGAGCGCCGTCCCGGTAGATCCGGATGCCGACCAGCTTGCGCATCGGCGCCGAGCGCGGATACAGCGGGAATATGCGGAGCTCCCGGTTGCGGACTTCGGATATGTAGTTGGGATTTTCCCAGGTCATCTTTCTCCAGCCGTCGAACCTCATGTTGCCGAGAAGAATTTCCTGCTCTTCGTTGTTCTCGTCCTGGAGAACGACGCTGACCGAATGAGGGAAGTTCAGACCGTGGACGTTCATCGAAACGGATTTCAGCACGCCGACGTTCTTGACGATTCCGATTCCGTCGAACATCCGGCCGCGGCCGACCTCTTCCTCGCTGACGGTGACGCTGCCGTCGGAACCCAGGCTGCCCTTGTCCATGTAAGCGGGGATGGCGAACGGAGGCCGCAGCATGGCCCAGGCGTTGTATGACTCGTTCGGAAAATGAATTCTCATGCCCAGTACCGTCGAGCCGGAAAAGTTCGCGGCGCCTTCCCGTACCTTTGCGGGTTTCGCGAAGGACAGGGACTGGTTGGCTACCGTCCGCGACGATGAGGACAGAACGATTTCCCAATTCTGGATGGCCAGGGACGTCTTCATCAAGGCCTTTTCTTCGTCGGTATAGCTGGATCCGGCCACGCCGCTGAAATCGACCATCGTCGCGCTGTTTTCCTTCGGCTCGTCGGACGGATAATCGGCGGCCAGGCTCGCGAAATCGAGCAGGACGGCTTCGTCCGCGGCGAGGGGAAAGCCGGCGAACACGAATACTGCAAGTGCTATAGTTAAAAACCGTTTCATGCGATGCTCCTTCTCTAAGGGCCAATATATCTCAAATTATACGGAATACAATTGCTTTGTCAACGAATTTTCCCCGGTTTTTCCTCGCCCGGCCTTTTTCTGACATCCGGAGCGGAGTACAAGGGCTCCCCCGGGAGCTGCCCGTCCACGGTGATTATCACGTTCCGAAGCCGCCGGAAATTGAAAAGAACGGCCTTTTTCACCGTCGCGACGGCTTCGTCGAAACTCATCTTGACTTCCTCGCCGAGAAAGATCGCGTCGGAGGAAAGGTCCAGGTACGCGGCGCCCTCCCGCACGACGACGGACCTCACTTTCGTGTTCCGGGGCAGCACTCCCGCGTGACGGATGTCCGCCGGGCCGAGGATGATTTCCTCCACCAGGAGCTCGATGTCCCCCTCGATCGAATCCTGCTTGACCACGGTCCTGGCTTCGCCGGCGATGCGGCCGCCGGAATGCTCGGGAAAGAATATCAGAAGCTTTTCCGTGAAAAGGTTGTCCACGAGGAAAAAGACCAGTGAAACGAAGAGTATTCCGACGAATATCGAGGCCGAAACGAGTGCGCTCTTTTTCATATCCCGAAGAACGATCACGGAGTATTCCCCTTATCGTGCATTTCCTCGAAGTAACGGACGAAGGAAACCACGCCATTATAGATAGCCGACGCGATTTTGTGCAAGTGCCGTGAATCCGCCAGCAGCGCGGCCTCCCCGGGATTGGTCACGAAACCGATTTCCACCAGCACGGATGGCATTTTCGCCTTCCGGACAACGAACCAGGACTCGTCCTTGAGACCCCGGTTTTCCGAAACTCCGCCAATCGCGTCGTCAAGGCCTTTCAGGATGTACTTCGCCAGCAGAATGCTTTCTATGGTGAACTCCTCCTCCAGCATCGTGTTCAGGATGGGCAGGATTTCCTTCGAGTCTTTTTCCACTTCGTCCTCGGAGATCAGATTTCTCCGGTAATCGGGAGGAAGATACCATACCTCGAAT
>CAZGUL010000264.1:0-2212 GCA_964529055.1 uncultured Spirochaetaceae bacterium | reverse complement strand
GCGACGCGTTGGCGTGGACCGAGATGAAAACGATGGCTTCCTCCTCGCCGAGTCGTATCGTGTTGGCCAGGTCGGGCCGCTCCTCGAGGGTGAGATAGGTGTCGTCGGTGCGGGACAGAACGATCTGTTTGTCGGGAAAATGGTTCTTCAGCATTTCGCCGAGCATCAGGGATGTTTCCAGCACAATGTCTTTTTCATGGAGGACAAGTTCCTTGCCGCCGGTCCCGTGACGTCCGATCGTTCCCGGGTCTTTACCGCCGTGCCCCGGATCGATGAAGATCGCCCCTACCCGGGGGACTCCCGTCCTTTTCCCGAAAAAGACGTTGATCAAAACGTCCTCGGTCGTCTTCGGAACGATGAGCACCCCGTCTTTTTTGTAGACCGGGTCGCAGGGAATTTTCCGGGTGTAATCCACCAGAAGCCAGGGCTCCCCCGGCTTGAAGGTCACCGTCCTGTACCCCGCCTGTAGCCTTCCCGTTTCCAGGTACGGCTCCCAGCGGAGTTCAATACCGGAGGAGTCCAGGAAACGGACCAGGGGCCGTTCTTCCCCCGGGACGGAAAAAACGAGACACAAGAAAAAAAGGGGTGCGATAATCAGTCTGTCAGCTTTTCCCATGCACCGATTCTCTTCCGTACGCCGGAGGCATCCTTTTCCGCCGCCAGGGTATCCAGCACCCAGGCCGCCCCCTGGAGTCCGCCCCGGAACAATGCCCTCCAGAAAAAGCCGCCCAGGACGGTCCCGTCCCGGGGATTGCCCGCTCTTCCGTACAGCCGCGACAGGGTTTCCAGGGCGTCGGCGACGCTCCGGTGGTTCCAGTCCTTCCCGTTCCGGTCGAGGTTGCCGGGAACGCCGACCCGGAAAGGTCCGACGGTCAGGATTAATTTTTCGTCCTTCTTCCGGTCGCGGCTCTTTTCCTCGAGGAATTCCTTCTCCGCCTTCGGGTAGGCGGCGTACCGGGAGGAGGCCGGACCGAAAAGAAATTCCTCGGTCTCGGCCCCGCCGGGGATCAGGCGGATGAAAATCCGGGATACAGCCTTCTCCGCCGCCCGGACCGCCGCGTCCGGATCGGGCAGAGCGGTGATGATGTTGCCGCATTTTTCCACATTGTTTTCCGGGAATTTGACGGCGGCGCCCTTCTCCGCCCTGATGAAAACGTTCCGGACCCCTTCGATCTTTTCCGCCTCCCCGGCTCCGAGGACCTCGGCCACCCGGCCCGGAATGGATATGAAGGCCCTTTCCGCCGAAGTCCACCGTCTCCGGGGCCTCAGGTCCCCCGGGGGAAGACCCACGGCGATGTTCAGGGCCCCCTCCGTCACCTCCACACCGCAGGAATAGGGAAAGGTCCAGCCGGACATGTAGCCCCCGGACAGGCGGGCCGCGATTTCCCCGATAACCGGACCCCGGGAGGAGTAAAAAACATCCCCCTTCGCCGCTCCGGTGTGGATGCCCAGGGCCTCCACCGCCTGAGTGAAAACGGAAACGAGCTTGTCGATGACCGCGGCGCCCGCCCGGGACGGCATCGTGTGCCCCAGCTCGACGAAATACGGCGGGAAGAATATGTGACGGTCCGCTATCCCGCAGATGCGGATCTCCCCGCGGTGAACCAGGGCATCGATGCTGTACTCGGGCCCCCGGATGAATTCCTCGACGATGAATCTTCCCGTACGGGAATGAGCCAGGGCCTTTTCCGCCTTTGCCCGGAGTTCGTCCCTGCCGAAAACCATTTCCACCCCCCGGGCGCCCATGTTGTCGACCGGCTTCACCACGACGGGAAAGGTCCAGCCGCCGCTTTCCGCTTCGTCCAGGTCCGCCCGGGAGAACGCACGGAAATTCGGGCTCGGAACACCTTTTTCCCGGAAGATACTCCGCATCCTGGACTTGTCCGTGGCATCCAGCGCGGTTTCGTACGGAATTCCCGGCAGGCCGAGACTTTCGGCGATATAGGCCACCGAGGCGGAAAAATCCGTTCCCGCCGTAAAAACGCCGTCAAGTCCGCCGTTCTCCTTGTGAAAGGCGGCCCGCTCCAGCAGCCCGTTCCGGTCCTTCAGGTCCACATGCTCGAAAACGTCAGCCTGGGCGGCGCCGGGGGCCCGTGGATTTCCGTCCGCGGCGACGACCTTCCATCCTTTTCCGCGTGCTATGCGCAGGGCCGGAAGCTGCATGATTCCCGCCCCGAGGATCATTATCGTTCTCCGGGTTCTATCCATCGGG
>CAZGUL010000263.1:0-4908 GCA_964529055.1 uncultured Spirochaetaceae bacterium | reverse complement strand
GATGACGGCGGCGGTCCTGCCGGGCCGGACGTCCAGGGTGACTCCGGCGAAGACGGGCGTCCCGCCGTAACCGGCGGAGGCCGCCTCGATCCGGAGACCCGGCGGGTCAGGGAAGGAGGGAGCCGTCGACCACTTTTTCATAGGGGGGAACATCCTCAAGGAGTCCTTTCGCCGCCATCCAGCCCGTGACGTCGGCGTATTCTTCCCTTCCCGTCGGCCGGGCGGGGGCGAACACCGGCATGATGAAATTTTCAGTGCCCGGCGGGAACTTCCCCTTCCGCACGAGGAGTTCCCGGATGCCCGGCCGGCCTTCCCGGATGTCCCGGACGGCCCGGTTGTACGCGCGGTAGAACGCGCGGATCGCGGAGGGCTTGGTTTTTACGGCCTTGTCGGTGAAAAGAACGACCCCCGGCGTGAAGGGGAGTGCGCGGGAATCAAGGACCGGCCGGGCCCCGCCGGCGACGGCGGCCCGCATCATCGGCTCGGGAAGGCACGCGGCGTCCAGGCGGCCGGCCACCAGCATTTCGAGCCGGGTGGGAAGGGACGCGGCGGGAACGATCTCGATCACATCCGGACGGACCCCCGCCGCCTCCAGGAGGCGTTCCGTGACGTACGATACGATGCTGTTCTCAAGAAGTCCGGTTCTGACCTTCCCGCCTTTCGGGTTCTTCCAGTTTTCCACCGTCCCGAACGGGGATCCCGGCGCCGCGAGAAGACCGAAAACGCCTTCGCTCGCGGAGGTCGCGCGGACGGGGAAGCCCCGGGCCGCGGCGTTCACCGCGTTGATCAGGTCCGATACGGTGCCGTCGATCGCGCCGGTCTGCAGGGCGCTTTCACGGTAGACCTGGTTCGTGAACATGACGAGTTCGACGCGGACACCTTCCGCGCGGAAATGGCCGGAGTCCTCGGCGGCGAGTATCGGCGCGATGTTGACCGCGGGCATCAGGCCGAATTTCAGGTCCTGGGCCTCCGAGGGCGGCGTCAGGGCGGCGAGGACCAGGGCCGTCAGGACGAATTCCCGCATCGGGACTTTTCGCATGGCAAACTCTATCACGCCCGGAGGAGGCCTTCCAAGTGCGGGCCGGCCCGGTTTTCCGGTTGCCGCGTTCCCGCTTTTCCAGTAACTTGAAACCGTCATGAAAACCGAAACGATACGGGTCCTCTATGTGGTTTTCTTTTTTCTCGAGTTCGGATGGGAAACCCTGCTGACCTTCCTCAACATGAGAAACGTCAAAACCAACGCCGGACGGGTCCCGGACGCGTTCGCCGGAGCCGTGGACGGGGAAACGTACCGGCGTTCCGCGGCCTACACGCTGGACCGGAACCGGTTCTCCGTGGCGGCGGGTTCGTTCTCCTCCGCCTTCGTCCTGGTCATGGTCCTGTCCGGCGCTCTGGGAAGGCTGGACGACGTTATCGGCGCCTCCGTGGGGCATCCGTACCTGGGGGGTATCCTGTTTCTTTTCGCTGTTTCCCTCATTTTCAAGATTGTTTCGCTGCCATTTGCCCTGTATTCCCAGTTCGTCATCGAGGCCCGGCACGGCTTCAACAGGATGACCCCCGGACTCTTCGCGGCGGATGCGATCAAAGGCCTCGTCGTTTCGGCGCTCTTGAGCTTGCCGCTCCTGTGGGCGCTTTTTCTCTTCATGGACGCAGCAGGACGGTTGTGGTGGATCTACGCGTTCCTGTTCACCGCGGCGTTCCAGATCCTGGTGACGCTGCTGTATCCCCTGGTCATCGCGCCGCTTTTTAATAAATTCACGCCCCTGGAGGAGGGAAGTCTGAAGGACGCCATCGTCCGGCTGGCCGGACGCCTTTCGTTCCGGACGAAGGGGATTTACGTGATGGACGGTTCCCGGAGGTCGCGTCATTCAAACGCGTATTTCACCGGTCTCGGATCGGTGAAACGGATCGTCCTGTTCGATACGCTGATCAAATCGCTGCCGGAGGAGGGCGTCGCGGCGGTGCTGGCCCACGAGATCGGCCACGAAAAGAAAAAACACCTGTACCGGATGCTCGCCGTTTCGCTGGCATTCATGCTGGCGGCGTTTTTCGTTCTCGACGCGGCGCGCGGCTGGGAGCCTCTTTTCGCGGCCTTCGGGTTTTCCGGAGCGAGCCATCACGCCCTTCTCGCCGTCCTCGGGTTCTGTTCGGGCCCCTTCACCTTTTTTCTGACTCCGCTTTTTTCGTCGTTCTCCCGGCGGCATGAGTACGAGGCCGACGCCTACGCCGCGGACGCCGGGTACGGAAGGGCCCTCGGCGAGGCGCTTCTCGGCCTGGGCAGGGACAATCTGACGAACCTGACGCCCCACCCCTGGTACAGTTTCTATCATTACTCACACCCCACGCTGGCGGAGCGGCTCGCGGCGCTGAAGAAAATCGAAACCTCGCAGGCGGGTCTGTAGAAAGGTCTGCCGGGGAGGGCGGTCTATGCCGGATCCTCCCGGTCCCCGGCGCAGCCGGCCATTTCCGCCGCGTTGTAGGAACTGCGGACAAAGGGGGCCGCCGCGACGCCGCGGAATCCAAGGGTCAGGGCGTAACTGCGGTACCCCGCGAAAACGTCGGGATGCACGTATCCGGCAACGGGATAATGGTCGCGGGACGGGGCGAGATACTGGCCGATGGTCAGGAGGTCGCAGCCGGCCTTTCGCAGGTCCCGGAGGACCCCCCGCACCTCCTCCTCCGTTTCCCCCAGCCCCACCATGATGCCCGACTTCGTCATCAGGGGAGGGCGGTCAGCCGTCCCACCCGCCCGGATTTCCCGGGCGATTTCTTTGGTGTTTTCCAGCAGTTTCACCGAGCGCCGGTAAACCGCCTGGGGCCTCACCTCCCCGTAGAGCCGGGGCACCGTTTCGACGTTGTGGTTCAGCACGTCCGGGCCCGCCGCGACGACCCTGCGAAGAGCTTCCGTGTCGCCCCTGAAATCGGGAATCAGCACTTCCACCATGATCCCGTGGACCTCCGCCTTGAGCGCTTCGACGACCCGGGCGAAGTGGCCGGCGCCGCCGTCGCCGAGATCGTCCCGGGTGACCGACGTCACGACGACGTATCTGAGCCCCAGCTCCTTCGCGGCCAGGGCGACCCGCCGGGGCTCGTCGTCGTCCACCGCTTCCGCGTGTCCCGGGGTGACGTTGCAGAAGGCGCAGTTGCGGGTGCAGACGGCGCCGAGGATCATGAAGGTGGCGGTGCGCTTGTTGTAGCATTCCATCCTGTTCGGGCAGGCGGCTTCCTTGCAGACCGTGTTGAGGGCGTAGCGGGACAGGAGGTCGTTGACGTCGGTCAGGTTCTCCCCGCAGCGGACGCGGAGTTTGAGCCAGTCGGGCTTGCGGAGGGGGGCCGTCGCGCGTTCGGCGCCGGCGGCGGATCCCGTTTTATCCTGCATGGGTCTTCCTTTCGGGCTCCGGCTCGAACCCGTACACTTCGGCGATTTCCATGGCGACCCGTTCCTTGACGGTTTCCATCGGCACCGGGACCCCGGTTATCCGCTCCAGGGACGTCACCCCCTTGTCGCGGATCCCGCAGGGAACGATCCAGCGGAAGTGGTCCAGGTCCGTCGCGACGTTGAGGGCGAAACCGTGCATCGTGACGCGGCGGGACACGGAAAGGCCGAGGGCCGCGATCTTTTCGTTTCCGACCCACACCCCCCGGTGCTCCCCGCTGCGGCCGGCCCGGATACCCCAGCCTTTTTCCAGGGTGCGGATCAACGCTTCCTCGAGAAGATGCACGAATTTTTTGATGCTCCCCCCCGCGGCGGCCAGATCGAAAACGAGGTAGCCGACGAGCTGTCCCGGTCCGTGGTAGGTGACTTCGCCACCCCTGTCGATGGGGACGATCCGCACCCCCGCCCGGGCGGCCTCTTCCGGGGAGATCAGCACATCCTCCGTCCCCGCGCGGCGGCCCAGGGTGATGACCGGCGGATGCTCGAGCAGTATCAGCGTGTCGGGAATCTCGCCGGCGATGCGTCGCGTCCGGGTTTCCTGCTGATAGGCGAGGGCCTTTTCGTATTCCAGGATTCCGGCGTCCACGATCGAAAGTTTCATCGTGCCAGTGTACCGGATAGGCGTCGGGGTGAAAAGGGGACTGAAGTGGGCAAAATCTTCCCATCCGGAAAACGGGCGGAATATTTTTCCCAGCGAGGCGAGCTTTTCCGTGCGGCTGCCGGCGGGAGCCCCCCGTCGGATGTCCGGAAAGGTTGTAAATAAAAACTTTAAATATAACAAATTACGCGTTATAGAAAACTTCGGGCGCCGGAGAAGGAACCTTGGCACGCCGTTTGCTTTATATAACACGTGGGGAGAAAACCCATTTGGAGGACGATATGAAAAAGAAACTTTTGATTCTGGCCGGGTTCACGCTTCTGGCGACGAGCCTCTTCGCCGCGGGCGCCGGGGAAGACGCTCTGGCGCAATACCGCGACAAGGTCACCCTTACCGGGACCCTGCAGTTCAAGGACGGTTTTGCGGAACTGAATGTGGGCGGAAAAGCTTATGCCGTGATGGCTCCCGGCGCGATGCGGGAAGTGCGCTACCTCAAGCCGGGCCTCAGAATGACGGTGGAAGGCTACAAGGTAAACGCCATGCCCCGGTCGCCGCGGCCGAACATGGAGCATGTGTACGCCGAAAAGGTCACCATCGACGGCAAGACCTTCGACCTGTCCAAAAACGCCCGTTTCGCGGGACGCGGCGGAATGTTCGGCGGCCGGGGCGGCCGGTGGGACAATTGCGGCATCGGTCCCCGGGGATCCGGATGGGATGACGACGACCGCAGGCCAGGTCCCGGCGGGCGCGGCTGGTAATCAGGACCGATCGTGGTTGTCGGCCGGCGCGGCTCCATTCCGCGCTGGCCTTCTTTTTTTTTCCGGTGTAAGCTGTGGCCATGGGGATCGAAAAGATAAAAGAGGACCTCCTTTTT
>CAZGUL010000262.1:0-4913 GCA_964529055.1 uncultured Spirochaetaceae bacterium | reverse complement strand
CCAATAAAGAGAATTTCCAAAGATAAAACGATTCAGTATCTCATATGCGTTTAAAACAACCAATAGGACAAGGCATAGAATTGAAACATACATTGAGAGATCTGAAATAATACTTAAGAATCTTTTAATCATGAAAACTCCACAAATAATAATGTCATTGGCCAAGCCACAATTGTCTTGGCCAATTTGTTTTTAGACACTTTATTTTTTTATAGAAAATGCTGAATCAACCATTCCCTGCGGAAGGATCCCTTCTTTTTCCAAGCCATAATAGAAGTCTTTCAGCTTATCTCTAATAGGATTAGTATCAATTTCACTAAATTCTGCTTTATGATTTTGTTTCATCCATTGAATCTCATTATCCAAAGAGTCTTTTTGTAATCTTTCTAAATCATTAAAAGATTCATCACAACTCTCAAGAATTATCTTTTGATATTCAGGAGTTAATGAATTAAATCTTTTAATGTTCATTACGAATATAATATTAGAATAATATTCATTTGTTTTTATTACATATGGTGCAACTTCAGTAAATCCCATGCTCTTTATTTGAGACATATTTCCAGCACCAGCTTCGACAATTCCTTGCTTTAAAGCCATATATGTCTCTCCCCAAGGAATAACAATAGGATTTGCCCCTAACATTTCATAAGCTTTTGCGTATTGTTTATTACCAAAAGATCTAAAACGTAGTCCTACAAAATCATTCACTGTTTTGATTGGCTTTTTTGAATATATAACTCGATATGGCCCTTTAAAATAATTTCGAGCTTGGTTTAGTACCATCATTCCTCGCTTTTCTAAGATATCTTTTTGTTTCGCTGCTAAACCCGTTTCAAGAATTATTTTGCTAAACACATCATTACCTTGAAAAAGATAAGGAATTGCTTCAATACCAAAAATTGGTGAATAAGAAGTAAATGTATTACCAGGTGCTTTAGTAATATCAATTGTGCCAATTTGTACAGCTTCAAGCATTGCTGGGATTGATCCCAACTGTTCACTTGGATAAATAGAAATTTCAATCTTGCCTTTGCTTCTTTCTTTAATCCTATCAGCTAACATCTGATCTGCTTTGCCATCGGGTGAATTTGGCGGGTCACCATGTGCATGTTTTAAAACTAAAGTTGATGTTTCTTCTTTTTGACCACTGCAATAAACATTATTAATGTTTAAACCTAAAATAATAACAAAACATAAAAAAACAACTCGTTTCATCATACAAGAACCTCCTAAGATTCTATTTATTCGATTTAATTGTACGACAGCTCATGCTTAATGTCAATATTTTATAATTATTAAAATATTTTAATTTATATTGACAATTAGATACTTTAATATCATATTAGTGCTTGTCATGAGCTTATCCTCAAAAGATTTTAAACTCACTCTCTTAACTGCTAAAGACTTGGCCACGCTGGAATCGATCAAACCCATCGTGGACGGCATCGCAGCCCTCCTGGGAGAAAACTGCGAAGTCCTTCTGCACTCCCTGGAGAATCTGGACAGATCCATCGTTCACATCGCGAACGGCCACATCACAGGCCGCTCGGTCGGTTCCCCGATAACGGACCTGGGCATGAAGGTCCTGCGGGAAGCGACGAGCGGCAACAAGGATGTGGTGGGAAGTTACTATTCAAAAACCGCCGACGGCAAGACCCTGCGCTCAGTCACGGTCCTCATACGCAACGAAAAAAAGAAGCCGATCGGGTTTCTGTGCATCAATTTCAATATGAGCGCACCGATCCTGAGCATCCTGAAATCCTTCGACCTCCCCGCCGCCCAGACGGAAACTCCGGAGAATTTCGCCACAAATATAGAAGAATTGATTCAGACGACCCTGCACGATGCAATCATCAGCATCAACAGCCACAAGGCGATCCCGAATCTCTCGAAGAACAAGATCATCGTGAACGAGCTGGACAAGAAAGGCATCTTCTCGATCCGGGGAGCCATTGACATCGTCGCCAGGGAACTTTCCGTATCCCGTTATACAATATACAACTATTTGCGGGAAAACAAATTTTCACGAAAAAAGGAAGCGGTATGAAAAAGGTTCTTGCCTCTCAAAATGCCCCTAAGGCCGTCGGACCGTATTCTCACGCCGTCCAGGCGGGGGACTTCATTTACGCATCCGGCCAGCTCCCGGTGAACCCCGCCACGGGGGAATTCGCGGGGTCCGACATCGCGGCCATGACCCTGGCGGCCCTCGGCAATCTTGAGGCCGTGTTGCGGGAGGGAGGCTGCACGCGGAAAAACGTGGTCAAAACGACGATTTTCCTGACGGACCTGCGGGACTTCGAGAAGGTGAACGCGGCCTACGCGGAATTTTTCACCGGATGCGATTACCCGGCCCGTTCGACGGTGCAGGTGGCGGGGCTCCCGAAAGGCTCCCCGGTCGAAATCGAGGCCGTCGCGTACAAACCCGCATGACCCCCATGACCGACTTCGACTTCCTCACGGAGGAAATCCGGAACTCCATACGACCCGCCACGGGCTGCACCGAGCCGGTGGCCATCGCCCTGAACTGCTCCACCGCCCGCAGGCACGCACCGGGGCGCATAACCTCGGTGAGCGTCACGATGGACATGGGACTGATCAAGAACGCGATGAACGTGGGCATCCCCGGGGTGTCCGGCCGGGGCATCAAGCTCTGCGCGGCGGTGGGGATCACCGGCGGGAACCCGGACGACGGGATGAACGTCCTGACCGGGATAACGCCCGCCCATGAAAAGGAAGCGCGGGAGCTCCTGCCCCTCATCAGCATTTCGGCGAAGGAGGACGCGGAGGAGCTCTACATCGAGACGGTCCTCGAGACCGATGAAACCTCCGTCCGGGTGATCACGTCCGTCGATCACGACAGCATCGCCCTGGTCGAGAAGCCGCCGTTCACTGAGTTCCGGCCCGGGTCCGCCTCCGGCTCCCCGCGGATCAAGGAGTTCGGCCTGGAAGACTTCCGGGAGTTCGCGGACCGGGTCCCGATCGAAAAGATTTCGTTCCTCCGGGAAGGGATCGAGATGAACCGGCGGATCGCCGAAAAGGGGCTCGAGATGGGTTTCGGCAGGTCCCTGTCGGACCTGACGCGGAAGGCGGTCTGGGGCGACTCGCTCATTCCCCACGTCCAGCTCCTGACGGGGGCGGCGTCCTTCGCCCGGATGACCGGCGTGCAGATGCCGGTGATGATAACCACGGGAAGCGGCAACCAGGGCATCACCCTGTTCCTGACCGTGGCGGCCGCGGCGGAAAAGCTCGGCGTTCCCGGTGACAAGGTCCTCCGCGCCCTTGCGCTGGCCGGCTGCGTCAACCTGCTGGCGAAGGCCTACCTGGGGACCCTTTCGCCCATCTGCTCCTGCGGCGTCGCGTCGGGGCTCGGCGCGTCGGCGGGAATCGTGTACCTGATGGACGGGACGACCGCCCAGATGATGGGAGCGGTGCGGAACATGATCGGGGGCATCACCGGGATGATCTGCGACGGAGCGAAGGAGGGCTGCGCGAACAAGGTGGCCCTGTCCGCCGCGTACGCCGCCCTGTCCGCGATGACGGCCCTGTCGGATTTTTCCATTTCCGGCGAGGACGGCATCCTGGCCGAGGACCTGCACGGTCTTCTGCGGAACATGGAATACCTGGCGAAAAAAGGCATGACCGACGCGAACAGGGCCATCCTCCGGATCATGGACCGGGAGACCGGCGGGGCAGGCTGACCCCCGCCGCGCATTCCGGCAGCATCCCGACGGCCCGGGGAAACAGTCCGTTGGCCCAGGCGAGAAAAAGACCGAAATTCGTCACCCTCACTCCCGCCGCCTTCAGTTTGTCCAGCCGCGCCTTCAGCGCGGCTCCAGTCATCATGCACGCCGCGCAGTGGATGACCAGGTCCCGGTCCGTCAGGTCTTCGGGAAGAGCCCTCACCGTGAAAAAGCGGGCGTCCGGGGTGACGCGGCGGGAAAAAAGCCGGGGGATCTTGACCCCGGCGATGTCGTCGTCGGTGCGGTGGTGGGAGCAGGCCTCCATTACGAAAACCCGGCCCCCGGGGGGAAAGTCCTCGAGGGCATCCAGGCCGGACAGCAGAATTTTCAGGTCCCCCTTCTTCCGGGCGAAGAGGATCGAAAAGCTCGTCAGGGGCTGGTCCGCGGGAATCTGTTCCGCCACCGCGCCGAAGGCCTGGCTGTCGGTTATCACCAGGCGGGGCCGCTCCCGGAAGAGGGCGTACGCCTCCGCGACCCGGTCCTCCTTGACCGCCGTGACGATGCAGCCCCGGTCCAGGGCGTCCCGGATGGTCTCGACCTGGGGAAGGATGAGACGCCCCTTCGGGGCGGCCAGGTCGATGGGCGTCACCAGCAGGAGATGATCCCCCGCCCCGGCCAGGCCTTCCAGCGGCCCCGGCTCCCGGACGGCCTTCGGCGCCAGGGCGGCCACCGCCAGCCGGAGCCCGGGTATCCCGCGCCCCTCCGGGCTGTCCACGAGCATCACCGGAAACGGCGGCGCCCCGGCCGCTTCACCGGCGGTGCCGAAAAGCGCGGCCTTCTCCTTATGCAGCGTAAGCGAGGCGTGGGTTACCGCGGCGACGAAGGGTTTGCCGCCTTCCCGGAGGCGCTCCAGCAGCCGCTTTTCGGCGGCCGCGAACGGCAGGTGGCCCGGCGTCACGAAGACGACGGCAGCCGCCGCGGCGATTCTCTCCGCGGTCCGGGAAACCCGTTTCGCGCCGAGTTCACCTTCGTCGTCGATTCCGGCGGTGTCGATGAACGCCACCGGGCCCCAGCCGGGAAGCTCCATTTTGCGGACCACCGGGTCCGTGGTGGTTCCCGGCTCGGCTGACACGATGGACACGTTTTTCTCGAACAGGGCGTTGACGAGGCTCGATTTTCCTGCGTTGCGGACCCCTGCCACGACGATGGCCGAGGATTCCGCCAGGGGCG
>CAZGUL010000261.1:0-4934 GCA_964529055.1 uncultured Spirochaetaceae bacterium | reverse complement strand
ACTGCTTGTTTACCCCCTCCAGCCGCGCGGCCAGGTTTACCGAGTTGCCCATGATCGTGTAGTCCATCTTCTTCGCGGTGCCCATGTTGCCCACCACCATGTCGCCGGTGTTGATTCCGATGCGGGTCAGGAGCGGCAGCGGCGAGAGCTTGTCCTGGAGGAATTTCACGTTCAGCTCCGCCTCGATCTTTTTCATCAGGATCGCCGCCTCCAGGGCGTTGGCCGCGTGCTCCGGGTAGGAGACGGGGGCCCCGAAGAAGGAGATGATCGCGTCGCCCTCGTACTTGTCGATGGTCCCCCGCAGGTCCATGATCGTGTCGCTCATCCGGGTGAGGTAGGAGTTCAGGAGCCTGACGAGGTCCGAGGGGTCCATCTTCTCGGAAATCGTCGAGAAGCCTTTCACGTCGGTGAACATGGCGGTCATGTATTTTTTCTCGCCCCCCAGGCGCAGCTTGTCCGGATCGGTAAGGAGCTCGTTGATGACGTCCGCGGACAGGTAGTGCCCGAAGGCGTTGCGGATGTAGCTCTTCTCCCGGGCGGTGACGAGGAATTTGAGAAAGGCCAGGGATACGAAGGTGAAGAAAACCGCCAGCGTGGGGGTCACCAGGCCGGGGTAAATGCCGGTGAGGACGAAGAACGCCGAGCCGCCGGCCAGCACGACCAGGACGATGACGACGCCGGCGATGATGGACGGCAGGGGATCGAGCCGCTTCAGCACGAAGTACGAGATTATCGCCAGAAGAAAGGCGAGGATCGAGCGGACGTACCAGGGGGAGTCGTCCAGGAATTTTTCCTGCAGGATGGTGTTCGCGATGGACGCGTGGGTGCCCACGTTTTCGTACCGCTTCGCGAAGGGGTTGACCCCGAGGTCGGTGGTGGAGGTGGCCGTGTTTCCGATGATGCAGAAGGCCCCCTTCAGGTTTTTCGCCAGGGTTTCCCGGGTCGTTTTGAGCTCCCCGTTCAGGGCCCGGAGGTTCCGGAAATTCGTCACCACCCCCTCGCGGATCCCCTCGTATTCCTTTCTTTCCTCCGGCGTGGGACGGCCCGAGGCCAGTATCCCGTCGATGATGGAAACGATCGTCTTCTCCGCGGGGCCGCCCAGAAAAGCGTCCGCCTCCCGGAAGAATTCCTCCCGCACGGCCGTGTACTCCCCGACCCCCTCCGGGGCGGCGCCGGAAAGAAGGGCCTCCCGGAGTTCCCGGCCCCGGCGGTACATGTCGAGAAAGCGGGGATTTTTTTCGTGGTAGGACAGGTACTGGTCGGCCTCCATCAGCTCCAGCCCGCGGACCAGCGCGTCCTCCTGCCGGCGGTGGAGTTCCAGGTACCAGTACGAAAGGTGGCGGAAGCTGTCCCAGTAGGTTTTCGCCGGCCAGTTGATCAGCACCGTTCCGTCATGGGCCAGCGGGACCGTCACGTTTTTCTTTTCTTTTCCCGGCAGGACCGCCCCCTCCAGCACGATGCGGTCCTTTTGCACCCGCACCGCGGGGCGGCCGATCTTGTCGTGCAGGGCCGCGAAGGCGAGCTGGGGGTAGAGCTTCCCCTGGTACTCCAGAACGAGAAAGAGCCGCCGCCGCACGCCGTCCTCGTCCACCTCCACGTTCGGAAATCCCGCTCCGGCGGAGAGACCCAGGATCGGATATATCGCCGGGCGGATGTCGGTGGTGGTGTAGGGTATCGCGCCGGGATCGGCTGAGGCCTCCGGAAAGGGCAGCCTGGCCACGGCGAAGTCCCGGAGCTCCTGCGGGAGTTTCTCCTCACCCGCGGGCAGCATGTTGACGGTGAAGTACGCCTTGCCGAAGAACCGGGCGGCCTGCCCGAGGAAGGTGTCGTTGTCCCGGACGATGGCCCTGACGGCGGCAAGGAGCTCCTCCCGGGACCTGTCCGTCAGCATTTCCAGGTCCGCCAGGTACTCCTCCGCGTCACGGATCGAGACCGTTTTCGCCTTGACCGCGGCGAACAGGTCCCGGACGTTCCGGTTGATGAGGTCGAACTCCCCCGCCAGGGCCCGGGGTATCTTCTCGTTCAGAAGAGCCGAGTCCACGCCCCGGGGGCTTCTCTCGGTGTACTCGATATCGAACACAGCGTACTCCGCCCCGAACTCGCGCATGGTCAGGAGTCCTTCGGCCATGATGTCCCGGCTCCAGGGCCAGACGCCGACGTTCGCGATGGCCGTGTCGTCCACGTCCAGGAGGAGGATGGACGGGTCCTCCGCGACGGCGGGCTTCACGTGGAGCAGGATATCGTAAAAACGGTTCTCGAACGTCGTGAAAAAGCCGAAGAGGTTCAGCGCCGAAAACACCGCCGCGGCGGCGAAGGGAACGATCAGCTCGGCGCTCACTTTTTTCTTCATCGAAAACCTCCGTTTTAATTTCTTGATTGTAATCCCTATCGGAGTCGTTTACAATTATAAATGAAAAAGAGACTCCCGTGCGATATATTAATCCGCGGGCAGACAGGAGATTCTTATGAAAAAGTTCCTCCTTCTCCTTGTGGTTTTCCTCGCGTAGGGAACCGCGTCCGGCTTTTCTCAATCCAATACTATCATCGACGGGTTCCTCGAAAAAGAACAGGCGGATTACGCGACCTCCGCGTATTTCATCCTTTCCGCCGCCGGCGTGATTCCGGAAACGGCCTCGCCCGCGGAAGCGGTCGAAAAGGCCCGGACCGAATGGGGCCTTGCCCCTCCGGAGGGCAGGGAGGCCGTCAGGCTCGGAGAGTTCTCCCACCTTTTGATGAAGGCCTTCGGCATCCCAGGCGGCCTCATGTACACCCTGATGCCCGGACCCCGCTACGCCGCCCGGGAAATCGCGTACCTGGAATTCGTCCTCGACAAAACGAGTCCCTGGCGGACGATCTCCGGCGAAGAGGCCCTGGGCATCGTAGGCGAGGCCCTGGCATGGAAGGAGGCGCGGCCGTGAAAAAGCTCAGCCTTTTCTTTGCGGCGGCCCTCCTGGTCGTCGCCGCCGGCTTCGCCGCCGCGGCGGACATCGGCTTTTCCGTGGACAACGATTCCACCTTCGAGCGGAAAGAGAAGGACGAGGACGCGTTCATCCAGAAGAACAAGGGCCTGGTCTGGTTCACCGCCGACCCCGGGGAAAACTGGGAGTTCAAGGCGGTGGCGGGCGGGACCCTGTCGAACGACGAGGACGAGCCGCTCTTCTACGCTGACTTCCAGCAGCTCTCGCTGAAGGGCTTCTATCCCCTGCCTGCGGAGGGGATTTCCCTGTTCAGCGTCGAGGCCGGCCGTTTCTACGAAGGCGAATTCTCCGGCCGGGTCTTCGCGCACGTCATGGACGGCATCCGGCTGGAGCTGGGTTTTCCCGATTCGACGGCGCATCTCGCCGCGGGCTACACGGGCCTGGTCAACAAGTACTACGGCTCGATCCTGATGAGCGCCGCCGACGCCGTGGACGACGGGGACGACGACAAATTCCTCGGACCGCCGCGCCTGGTGGGGGTCTTCTCGTGGGAATTCACCGAACTCTTCGGCCGCCAGAGCCTGACCCTCGCGGCGGTCTACCAGATGGACATGAGGGGGTACCTGGAAAGCAACCCCCTGGACGAGCTGGACACGTTCTACGCCGGGGCGGGCCTGGGAGGGCCTCTCGGCGGCGGCATGTACTGGGACCTGTACGGCTGGTACGGCGGCGGCGACATCGCCTCGTACCTCCTGGGCGGCGGCCTGCGCTGGTACCGGCCCGACCTCCGTCAGGCCGCGCTGGGCGTTTCCTTCCTGTACGCGGGGGGCGACGATTCCGCCGCCTCCTATTACGCCGACTACGAGGGCTTCAAGCCCGTGGCGGGGTCCGCCTTCGGCACCGCCTTCGCGCCGAAGGCCTCCAACCTCGCCGCCGCCGAGCTGTCCTTCTCGATGAAACCCTGGAGCCGGCGGAAAGGCTCCGCCCTGGAGAGCCTGCAGACCGTGCTGAAGGCCACGGTGTTCTACAAGGCCGCCGACGGGGCGATGTCGGAAGGCCAGGTGGATTCCGCCGCCGGGGCGGGCTACCTGGGGACGGAGCTCGGCGCCGCCCTCAACTACCGGCCCTTCTCCGACCTGGGCATGGGCCTGTCCGCCGGGTACTTCATTCCCGGGGCGGACATGTTCCTGGCGGATTACGAGGATCCCTGGCTGACGGGGAAATTGTACCTGTCCTTCAGTTTCTGAAAGACCCCAAAGGAGGTCGACGGATATGAAAAAATATTTGGCGCTCGCCGTGATGCTTCTGGTCGCCGGGGCGCTCTTCGCGCAGGAACAGGCGATCCTGAAAGATGTTTCCGGCAAGGTCGAGGTCCAGCTGCCCGGGCGCCCGTGGGCTCCCGCCGCCCGGAACCAGGCGGTGCCGCAGAACGCCTCGATTTCCACGGGCTTCAATTCCCACGCCACGCTGGAACTCATCAGTTCCACGGTGCGGGTCAAGCCGCTGACGCGGATGACGATAACCGAGCTGGTGAAAAAGGAAGGAAAGGCCGTCACGACCCTGGATCTGCGGGTGGGCCGGCTGAACGCCCGGGTGGACAAGGCCGAAGGGCTTGAGCACGACTTCAAGCTCCGCAGCCCCGTGTCCACGGCGGCCGTCCGCGGCACCGAACTCGATTTTTCCCGGGGCAAGACGATCATGTTCGCCGGCAATTCGCGGGTCACCAACAAGCTGGGCCAGGGCCGCTCCCTCGGGGAAGGCGAAAAAACCAAGACCTCCGGCAACGACAAGCCGAAGGGGGGAGAGGACGGATACAAAAACGAGACGACGACGGTCATCGTCACCGTTCCGGTTGTCGTGGCGCCGCCTCCGCCTCCGCCCCCCGTCACGGGCGGATCGATCCGGGTGATCATAGGTGAATATTATGAGCCGTGATAAAATTTTCGACCTGAAGGGACGGACCGCCGCCCTCCTTCTCGCCGCGGCGGTTTTCGCGCTGGCCGGCTGCGTTCTTGG
>CAZGUL010000260.1:0-4935 GCA_964529055.1 uncultured Spirochaetaceae bacterium | reverse complement strand
AGGGAAGCGGTTGTTTCCATGAAGCACCCGATGACCATCAGGAACGCTATCATGATAAACATGATGATGTGGGGATTCTGGGAAATGGTGAAGAGCAGCTTCGCGACGCTCTGCGGGACCTGTTCACGGCCCAGAAGGAAGCCGTAGATCGCGGCGGCGGCGATGATGTAAACCACCATGCTGGTTGTCTTGACGGTTTCGATGATGATGTGGAAAAGGTCCCGGGGTTTGATTTCCTTGTAGATGAAGATTCCCAGGACAAGGGCGTAGGACGAAGCGATGATGGCGGCCTCGGTGGGGCTGAATATCCCGCCCAGGATGCCGCCGAGGATGATGGCCGGCGTCAGAAGGGGAAGCAGCCCGTCAGCCAGGGATCCGGACGCTTCCTTCAGGCTGAATCGGGCGTGCACCGGGTATTTCCGTTTTTCGGCGATGATGAAAATCATGATCATCAGGGCGAGGCCCATAAGAAGCCCCGGCACGGCGCCGGCGAGGAAAAGCTTTCCCACCGACACGTTCGCTATGGACGCGTAAATGACCATCGGAATGCTGGGCGGAATGATCGGGCCGATGGTCGACGACGCGGCGGTGACCGCCGCGGCGAAGTGGGTGTCGAAGCCTTCGTCCTGCATGGCCTTGATTTCGATCGTGCCCAGGCCCCCCGCGTCGGCGATGGCCGCGCCGGACATGCCGGCGAAGATCATGCTGGCCAGAACGTTCGCGTGCCCCAGTCCTCCGGGGATCCAGCCCACCAGGGACGAGGCGAAGCGGAAGAGCCGGCGCGTCACGCCGCCCATGTTCATGACATTCCCGGCCAGAATGAAGAACGGCACCGCCAGCAGGGCGTACGTGTCGATTCCGGAGATCATCTTCTGCGCCATGGTGATGACGGGTATGTCAAAAGCGACCAGATAGAAAAAGGAGATCAGGGCCAGCGCGAACACGATGGGGAAACCCAGAACGATGAAAAGGAGAAATCCTCCGATCAGAAAAAGCATGGTGTCACCTCCCCTGTGCCGTGAAATCGCGGGCCTTCCCCATGATGAGTTCTATCGTCGACAGGATGACGAGGAAGGAACCCACGGGAAGGGACATGTAGACGACGGCCCAGGACAGGGACATCGCCGCCGTCTTGACCGTCCGCATCGTGTAGGAAAGCCTGATGCCATAATAAATGAGAACAACGAGAAGCACGAGAATGAGTATTTCCCGCACGATGAACAAAGCCGATTGCGCTTTTTTCGGCAGCAGTTCCGCGAAATACGTTACACTGGTGTGTTCGTTCTTCCGGTTTACGATTGCGGCGCCGAGCATGCAGGCCCAGACGAAGCAGTACCGGGCGAGCTCTTCGGAGAAGAAAATCGGCGCTTTCAGGATGTAGCGGCCTATGATGTGAAAGAAGGTTATCAGAAACGCCACGCACATCAGGGCGAAGCACACCCAATCCGTCGCCGCATCGACGGCGGCAAGTAATTTTTTCATGACCGGTCCTTTTGCATCATCATCTCATGAGAAAAAAGCGGCGGGAACGTGTCCCGCCGCTTTTCATTTTTCGGCAGGTGAAATTATTTTACCGCCGCAAGCCGCGCCGCGGTGTCCTTTCCCCAGTCTTTTTCGAAAACTTTCGGGATTCCCTTCGCCGCTTCGCGGAAAGCCGCGACGTCGGGCTGGACGACGGTCATGCCGAGTTTCTTCAGCTCTTCGAGCATGTCATTTTCCTGCTTCAGGGTCAGCTGGTTGTTGTACTCGACGGACGCCTTGAGTTCCTTGTCGATTGCGGCCTTCAGGTCCGGCGCAAGTCCGTTGTACCACGCCGCCGCGGCGCCGATGACGTTGACCCGCAGCATGTGGCCCGTCAGCATGATGAATTTCTGGGCCTCGTAGTATTTGTAGGTGTAGATGGTCGGAATCGGATTTTCCTGGCCGTCCACGACGCCCTGCTTCAGGGCCATGTACAGGTCGGAGAAGGCGACGGGGGTCGGGGTGGCGCCCATGGCCTTGACCGCTTCCAGGTACACCGGCTGGTCGGGAGCGCGGATCAGCATGCCCTTCAGGTCCGCGGGGGATTTGATGGCCTTGTTCCGCGTGGTCAGGTGACGGGCACCGTAATACATGTCCGCCCGGAGTATCTTTACTCCCCGGCTCTTTTCGAGTTTGTCGCTGATCTCCTTGATGACGTCGCTGTTCGCCGCCTTCATCAGGTGGTCGAAGTCACGGAAAAGATAGGGGCAGTCCATGACGCCCCATTCCGGCTGGAAGAGGCTGGTCTCGGAGGTGCCTCCGATGTACATGTGGACGCTTCCGGTCATCAGGTATTCGATGACGTCCTTGACGTTGCCCAGCTGATTCGCGGGGAAAACTTCGACCTTCAGTTTTCCGCCGGTCGCCTTCGCCACATCCTCGGCGAATTTAAGGGCGGACAGGTTGTTCGCGTGGTCCGGGGCGACCGGGGTGGAGAACTTGATTACCTGTTCCTTTACCGCCGCCTTGCCCTGCTCCTTCGAACCGCCGGCGAAGCCGTTCGCGGCGACGCACAGCACGAGGAGGGCGAGGAGGACAAAGTGAGATCCTTTCTTCATTCGATGCTCCTTCCTTGAGTCGTAGAGATATATCAGCATGCAATTATGGGGTCCCTGGCAGGGACTTGTCAAGGTTTTTCGGGATTTTTGCCTTCCCTGCCGGGAAAATCCGCTTGACACGGATGCGGCGAGTCATCATAATGTATTATGGTAATACCAATTTATGAATCCAATGAATACACTGTTCGATGAAGTGAAACACCAGTCCCGGTCCCGGCAGATCGTCGACAAATTCCGTGCCGCCATCGCGGCCGGTTCCCTGCGGATCGGCGACAAACTGCCTCCGGAACGGGAGCTCTGCGTCCAGCTCGGCGTCAGCCGGACCTCCCTCCGGGAGGCGGTGAGGATACTGGACGCCTACGGGGTCGTGGAGTCCACGCAGGGCGGCGGCACCTACGTGACGGACAAATTCACGGAAAACATTTTCGAATTTCTCGGCTTCGGCAACCTGCTGACCCGGGAAAATCTCCGTCACCTCCTGCGGACCCGGAGCGTCATCGAAACGGGCGCCGTGGAGCAGGCGCTGGAGCAAGCGGACGAAAATTCCCTGCGGAAGCTCGAGGACCTGGTGCGCAGGCTGGAAACCGAGAATGACCCTTCCCGGCTCGGGCGTCTGGATGCGGAATTTCACGAGACCCTCATCTCCATGTCCGGAAACCCCATCCTCGCCGCCGTCTACCGGATGATCCACAAAATCATCCTGCAGGGGACGTCCCAGGTCATCGCCTACCCCAACGCACGGGGTGTCGCGGTCCGGGACCACCGCCGGATACTCGAAACCTTGAGGAGCCGCGACGGGAAGGAGTGTTCCGCCGCGGTCCGGAAGCACCTGAAGAACACGGAAGAACTGATAGAAAAACATTTGACGAAGGAGGCCTAGAGTGCCGGTTTCCCAGTTTATCAATCCCGCTGATGTCAGGAAGACGGGCGTTCTGCGGACCAGGGACATTCCCCTGAACACATACCGGAAAACCCTGAAGGACGTGAAGGGCGGGTTTCCCCGGGAGGACCTGGTCGCGATGTTCCGCGACATGAGGGTCATCCGGGAATTCGAGAACATGGTTCAGGCGGTGCGGACCGTCAAGAACTACAACGGCGTCGACTACTCCTACACGGGACCGGCCCACCTGTCCCAGGGGCAGGAAGCCTCCGCCGTCGGCCAGGCCTACGCGCTGGACCTGGACGACTACACCTTCGGGACTCACCGGAGCCACGGGGAGGTGCTTGCCCGCGGGCTTGCCGCCGTGCGCAGGCTGGGGGAGAAGGAACTGTACGGCATCATGCGGCCCTGCTGCGGAACGTGGAAAAATTCACCAGGAACACCTCCGACGTCCGGGAACTTGGTCTCAATTTCCTGCTATACGGTTTCATGACCGAGCTTTTCGGCCGGGAAATCGGCTTCACCGGGGGCCTGGGCAACTCGATGCACGTTTTCTTCACTCCCTTCGGCGTGTACCCGAACAACGCGATCGTCGGCGGCTCCGGAGGCATCGGCGCCGGGGCGGCCCTGTACAAAAGGCTTTCGGGCGGGAAGGGCGTCGTGGTCGTCAATTCCGGCGACGGTTCCCTCTCCACCGGCCACGTGTGGGAGGCGATCAACTTCGCCGCCATGGACCAGTTTTCGAAGCTCTGGGACGAGAAGTACCGGGGCGGCCTGCCGGTGATCTTCAACTTCATGAACAACTGCTACGCCATGAGCGGGCAGACCTCCGGCGAAACGATGGGGTACGACATCCTCGCCCGGGTCGGGGCGGCTTTCAACTCCGAGGCCCTGCACTCCGAGCGGGTGGACGGCTACAACGTGTTCGCGGTGATCGACGCCTTCCGCAGAAAGAAGGCTGTGGTCCTCGACAGGAAGGGCCCCGTCTTCATGGACACCATCGTTTACCGTCATGCCGGCCACTCCGCGACGGACCCGAACATGTACCGCTCCAAGGAGGAGATGGACGCATGGATGGGCGCGGACTGCCTCGCGGGTTACAGGAACGACATCCTGACGGAAAAACTCGCCGACGCGGCCTCCGTCGAGAAAATGGAGGCGGAGATCAGGGAAAGAATCACCGAAATCCTCCGGCACGCGACGGATCCGGTGGTGTCGCCCCGGATGGATTTCTCCAGGGACCCCGACGCCATCGCGAAATGCATGTTTTCCAACCTCGACGCGCGCCGGCTTTCCGACCGGGAGCCGGAGGTGATCGGCAGGAAGGAGGACAACTCCCGGGCCAGAAAAATCGCTGCGAAAAGCCGCAGGGGCCTGGACGAGAACGGCAAACCCGTGTCCGCTCTCCGGGTTTTCTCCTACCGGGACGCCATCTTCGAGGCCCTGCTGGACAAGTTTTACGAGGACCCGACGATG
>CAZGUL010000259.1:4776-4982 GCA_964529055.1 uncultured Spirochaetaceae bacterium | reverse complement strand
AGTGGAGGTTGCCATGAAAGGAAACGCGAAACTGATCGACGTCCTCAATGTGAAAGAGTGAGCGTCGCCGGGGAAGGAAACGGCCGAAAGCAGGGAGAAGGACCCGGAAGGATGATCGCGCCGCCAAAGGGAGGAAAAGGATGGACCCCGCGAAAAAGGAAACTCTGAAAGGCGTTCTGCTGGTGAACACGGCAACGCTGGCATGG
>CAZGUL010000259.1:0-4766 GCA_964529055.1 uncultured Spirochaetaceae bacterium | reverse complement strand
TCGACAAACATCATCCTGGGACGCTACGTGCGGAACGACATCGGCCCCCTCGCGCTGACCGCCGCCCGGTACATCGTCGCGTCGGCGGTGTTCGCGTTTCTGGTCCGCGGACTGCCGGCGGAGGAGCGGCGGCCGGGAAAGGACGGGAAACTTCTCGCGGCGATGGCCTTGACGGGTGTCGTACTCTTCGCCCCGCTTCTCTACTTCGGCCTCAAGTTCACCACGGCGGTGAACGGCACCCTCATCAACGGCCTCGGCCCCCTGCTGACGGCCTTCTTCGCCTCCTGGCTCATCAGGGAGCCCTTCAGCGGCCGCCAGACCCTGGGCGCCGTCATGGCACTCGCCGGCGTGGCCGTTCTGATGTCCGGAGCGTCCCTCGCCTTTTTCAGAACCGCAGCCTTCAATCCGGGAGACCTTCTCATCGTGCTCGCCGTCCTGATGTGGGCCCTGTATTCCGTGGCGGGCCGGAAGACAATGAAAAAAAGATCGGCCCTGTCCGCGACCGCGCTCTCGATTTTCCTGGGACTTCCGGTCCTCCTCGCCGCGGCCCTCTGGGAGCTCCGATCCTTTCCGGCCGCCCCCAGCCTGAAGCTTCTGGCGATCGTCGTGTATCTCGGCCTGGTTCCCGCGGCCCTCGGGTTTTTCGCGTGGAACGCCGGCGTAAAGAAACTCGGCGCCGGCGGCGCGATGGTTTTCTACAACACCCTTCCCCTCTACGGGGCGCTTCTGGGAATAATCTTCCTTGGGGAAACCGTGGGAGCCGCCCACATTGCAGGCGGCGCGCTGATAATCGGGGGAGGCCTCGTCTCGGCGGCCCCGGGGCGCTGAAATTTTCAGCGCCGCGGCCGGCCGGAAACTCAGCCTTCGGACGCGGCCCTGCGGCCGGCCCGCACGTTCAGCACCAGCGTGACGATCGTGACGACAACGAACACGATGGCGATGGGCCGGTGGAAAAACGAGAACGGATCCATCTGATAAAGCTGGGACGACTTCCGCACATTCAGTTCGAACATCGGCCCCAGGATGAATCCCAGTATCATCGGCGTCAGGGGAATGCCCGCCTTGAGCAGGCCGTATCCCAGAAGACCGAAAATCAGGATCCCCCAGACATCGAAAATCCTGTTGCTTTCCCCGATGGCGCCGACGCAGCACAGGGTGACGACGATCGGAAGCATGTACTGCTTCGGTATTTTCAGTAACTTGATGAAAAACCGCATCCCTCCGAATTCCAGGAATAGCATGGCGAATGTCGCTATGATCATGGCCGTGTAGATGCCGTATACGACGGGACCGTTCTTATCGAAAATGAGCGGACCCGGCGCGATGTCGTGCACCATGAAGCCTCCCAGAAGCATGGCGGTCACCGCGTCGCCGGGTATGCCCAGGGCCAGGAGGGGGATCATAGCGCCGCCGATGGTCGCGTTGTTCGCCGTCTCCGACGCCACGATGCCGTCGATGATGCCGGTCCCGTATTTGTCCGGGTGCCGTGAGCTGTTTTTCGCCACGGTGTACGCGATCATGCAGGAAACCCCGCCGCCGATGCCCGGCAGGACCCCGATTCCGACGCCGATCAGGGCGGAACGCAGGGCGTTGCCCAGCTGGCTGAAAAGCTCCTTCAGGGAAAATCCGAAACCCCTGATTTTGAAGTCCGAGGTGATTTCGTACTTGATATCGCTGCGTACCTGCTCGGCGAATTTCACGACCTCGGTAATCGCGAAGAGGCCGATCAGGAACACCAGCAGCTTGAAGCCGGCGGTAAGGTTGATCGATCCGAAGGTGTAGCGGAACCGAGAATCGATGGGCGAAAGCCCCACGGTCGCGAAAATGCCCCCCAGAATTGCACTGATGAAACCCTTTACCAGGTCCTTGCCGGTGAGAGCGACGACCAGGGAAAGGGAAAAAATAGCCAGGGCGCAGTACTCGTAGGCCCCGAATTTTATCGCGAATCCCGCAAGCAGCGGAGTCACGAACATCAGAAGCCCGACCCCCACGAGTGTCCCGATGAACGAGAAAACGATTCCCACGCCCAGAGCCTTTCCCGCCAGGCCTTTTTTCGCCATGGGGCTGCCGTCGAAACACGTCGCGACGGAGGACGGGGTCCCGGGGATGTTCAGCAGGATCGCGGCGATGAGACCGCCCGAAATGCCGCCGATGTACAAGGCGACAAGGGTGGAAATACCCTGAAGGGGGGTCATCGTGTACGTCATGGGGAGAAACATGACGACGGCCATCGTGGCGGTAAGACCAGGCACCGCTCCAAAAACGATTCCGACGCCGACGCCCGCGAATATCAGAACGACGATGACGGGGTCCAGCGCGACATTCATTAAACCTTCAATCAGCGCGGGTTCCATTCAAAAACCTCCTGGACGTTAAAAGCCGAGAATGCCCCTGGGCAGCAGGACCGACAGAAGCTCCACGAAAAGGTAATCAACAAGCACGGCCGAAATCACCGCGACCGCCGCGGCGAGTTTGTAATTTCTCTTCTCGGGCTTCGACAGCAGAAGAATCTGGAAAAACATGTAGAGTGCCGACATGATAAGGAAACCGACCGGGCCGAGCAGGGCGGTGTAGACGGCGATTGCCGCGAAGGTGAGGACGACTTCCCGGTTGCGGTCCCAGAATGACTTCGCGGAAACGCCGGAGCCGGCCGCTCCGCCCCGAAGTTCCGCCGTACGCGCACGAAAACCCCGCACCACCAGCATGAGGCTCAGGATGAGAAGGGCCGTTCCCCACAGTCGGGGGATGAATCGGGCGTCCAGCGGCGTGGCGCCGATTCCCTTGAAAGGCTGTATGTCCCCGGACAGGTAAATATAGACCGCCGCAAAAAGCGCCAGAGCTCCGCCTGCCGCGATATTCGTTCGGTAGGTCACGACGACACCTCCTTTTATTCCTTCAGGTCCAGCAGATTGCCTTTGCCGTCGAAGCGCATGGGACGCGCTTTCTCCAGGATCTCGATGTCCCCCATCCCGGCGGCTTCGTCCAGCATGGATTCGGAAATCAGAATTTCCTCCAGGCTCAGGGTATTCCTGATGACGATAATCCGGACCTTGGTCTTGTCGATCCCAGTACACGTCTTGATGGCCGCCTTTATGGCCATTTCGTCGTCCTCCAGGACCATCGCGATCTTGCCCGGTTCGATGACCGTCGAAGTCAGCATGTTCGGGTACAGGGCGGTGAAATCGATTTTATGAAACAGCCTCAACGTGGTGACGTCCGCCCTGCCCACACCCATCGCGTTTCCATGGGACTTGTCCGAAACGTCCAGAACCACCGTCCGCTGTTTCCTGATTCCGCCGCCGCCGTAGGGCGTGGACCAGGTCCCGGTGACGTTGGGGTCCATGCCGCTCCCCGAATAGTTCTTCCCGATTTCCCGCACCACGAGAACGTCGGTTTCCGGAAAGATGATCCGCGGCATCCGTTCCTTGGCGTATTCCAGGAGCGGCGGCTCCCGGGAAGCGATTTCCTCGCCTTTTATCACTTCGATGCGGCAGGTGCGGTCGAAGGCGTTCTCGACGACGGCAACGCCGAAAATCACATTGTTGTTTTTCAGCACCACGGCGGCGAATTCAGGTATGCGTTCCCTGAAAACGCCGAATCCCGCGTCGTGCAGGGCGTCAGCGCCCTTCTGCTTGCCCAGGCCGATGGTGAGCATCTTGAACAGCCCCGATTCGTAGGGCCCCCGGAACGCCGTGTGGGCCTTTATCCTTCCCACCGGGATGATCGCGTCCGCTTCGGCTGCGAATCTGTCGATGTAAACGGGCAGACCGTGTTCGGTGCGGCCGGTCTCGACCGTCTCCATGGACGAGACAATCGGGCAGCCGCAGAAATCTTCGGTGATGCCGTAGTCCTCGAGAATTTTCCTCTGGCCTTCCGCCGTCGAACCTCCGTGGCTCCCCATGGCGGGAACGATGAAGGGAAGGCCGCCTTGTTCCTTCACGAAGGCCGCCGTTTCCCGCAGAATGACGTTCATGTCGGCGATCTCCCGGCTTCCGCCGGTAAGGACCACCCGCATGCCCGGGCGGATGCGGCCGCCCGCCTCCCCGTTTCGCAGATTCCGCCTCACGGTCCCGGCCACGTCCCCGATGCAGTCCTCGGGAAAAAGCTGGCGAACCCTCGCCATCAGGGGGATTTCCACGTCACGCAGAATCTGCCGTATGTTCGACTGATCTTTGATGTCCAAATCAGCGCCTCCGCTCGTTCGGTTGTATCGTTCCGGTTCGGGTCCCCGGCCCCGGGGGAAAGCCCCGGGGCCGGAAAAGCCCGGAGAATCAGCGGAGATACTTCGAGAATTTCATGAAATGTTCGCGCTGCTTTTTGAGCTCAGCGACGGTTTCGGGAACGTTCAGCGCCCAGGGGTCCTGGAGGTTGAACTTCTGGCATTCCTTCTTGTATTCCTCGCTGGTGCCCACGACTTCGAGGATCGCATCGTTGAGTTTCTTGACGACCGCGGGATCCGTGCCCTTGGGGGCCAGGCACACGTACATGGTGTTCATGATGAGGTCGGGGACTCCCGCCTTGCTCGCCGCGGGAATATGCTTCAGCAGGGAGGGGGGATCGCTCAGCAGCGTCGCCAGGGTCTTCACCCTGCCGGACTCGATGTACTGCTTGGCGGTGGCGTACGGAACGATGGTGGCGTCAACGTGCTTGCCGATGAGGGCAGTCATTCGGGCCGCGCCGTCTCCCTGGTCCATGACCGCGAACTGGGCGCCGGACTGGGCAAGAATGACGGACGCGATGGAGACACCGCCGCCGGTGGAGATTCC
>CAZGUL010000258.1:0-4987 GCA_964529055.1 uncultured Spirochaetaceae bacterium | reverse complement strand
GGCCAGGAATCGGCGGGAACCGGGATGGTCCTGTCCCAGCATGTGGACGGATGGTTTCCCCGGACGCTGGACGGCGGCGCGCCGGTTTCCCTCGCATGGGGAACGACGAGCCAGATTTCCTTCCTTCCGTTCCGCTCCGTCGAGGCACTCGCGCGTTTCAGCATGTTTTCCCTCCGGCTCGCCTCGGAAGATTCGGTGACGTACCTTGGGGGGGCGGCGGGACTCGGCTACGTGAAGCGTCTTTCCGACCGCGTATCGGTGGGCCTGTCCGCGTTCGCGGGACTCGGGAAAATTCCGGACCTGGGCATCGCCTCTGCGGACGAATCGAGCTACGGACTCTACGAGCTCGGCGGAAGGCTCGAGGCGCGCCTGCGCCTGACGGCGGCCCTGACCCTCGGGATGTCCGCCGGATACCAGCGCCTCGCGACGCCGGACTACTCCTTCATCGACGCGCCGCAGGCGGGCATCCGGATTTCGGTTTCCCCGGCGGAGCTGGGGCGCGCCGGGTCCCGGGTGAATTTCGAGAAAATCGAGGTGGACGATATTTTCCCGGTCCTCCGGTCCTGGTACGACACCCGGCCCCTCGGCTCGGTCGTCCTGCGCAACGACGAGGACGGCGCGATCGAGAATCTCCGGATATCCTTTTACGCGCCGGATTACATGGGCGGGCCGAGACTCTGCGCATCGGTGAAGTCGGTGAAAAAGGGGGAGACCGTCACCGTTCCGCTGCATGCCGTATTCGACGAACGGGTCCTCGCCTTCACGGAAAACGTGAAGTCTTCCGGGTCGGTGGACGCCGAGTATTCCTTCCTGGGGACCCGCCGGTCCGCATCGGAAAGTTTTCCTCTGCAGTTCCACCACCGGAACGCGATGAAATGGGAGGACGACCGGAGGGCGGCGGTCTTCGTTTCCCCCACCGATCCGGCCGCGCTGTGGTTCGCCCGCTACGCCTCCGGCGTCGTCCGGGACAGGCTCAGGGATTCACTTCCGCGGAACCTGCAGTCCGCCCTGGGGGTCTTCGAGGCCCTCAAGCTCTACGGCGTCACCTACGTGGTGGACCCGAACAGCTCCTACGTTGAACTTTCCGAGAACGCGGCGGCGGTGGATTTTCTCCAGTATCCCGGCGAAACGCTGATGTACCGGGGCGGCGACTGCGACGATCTGACGATCCTTTACTGCTCGCTGCTGGAGTCATCGGGAATTCCCACGGCCTTCGTGACCGTTCCGGGCCACATCTTCATGGCCTTCGAGCTCGGGATGGACGAGGAGGAAGCCCGGGCCCGGTTCTTCGATCCCGGCCTTCTTATTTTCCGCCGCGGCAGGGCATGGGCCCCCGTCGAGATCACGATGGTGAAGGAAGGATTCGTGAAGGCCTGGCGCGTCGGCGCGAAACAATGGATCGACAACGAAAGGGCGGGAACGGCGGCCTTCTTTCCAATGCGGGACAACTGGGCGGTGTACAGGCCGAGCGGACTGCAGAACGCGAGCTCCCGGTTCGACCTGCCCGACGAAGCTGCGCTGATGACGGCCTTCGACATCGCCGTGGACCGGTTCGTCATCCGCGAGCTCGGGCCCGTCATCGCCGGGTACGAAAAGCGTCTCGCCGCCGGCCGCCCCCCCTCCGGCCGCGGACGAAATCGCGCAGGCCCCCATGGCCGAAGAGCCTGTCGTTTCCGAAACGCCGGCGGCTCCGGCCCCCATCCCCGGCGTGCCCGAATCGCCTGAAAGTCGCCCCGCTCCCCCCGTCATCGTCGCCCATGCCCCCGCAGACGCGGACATCAAAGAGAAAACCGTTCCGGCTGCATCATCCGCCGCGGAACGGGAAAACGCCGTCCCCGTGCCGGATGTTCCCGTGCCCCGGGAGATCCCGCTCCCGACGGTTGTGCCGGCGCCCGCCGGATCGGAGGCTCCTGCCGCTCCGGAGAAAGCTGCTCCTGCGGCGCACGACTCCGTCCCCGCTATCGCGGCCTCTCCCGGCGCCGCCCCGGATTACGGCATGGACCTTCTCGGACCCGGCGTCCGGACCGGAAGCGGAACCTGGGAACGGGACGGCCGGCGGGCGGAAATGACCGACCCCCGGTCCATGTACGCCAAACTCGTGGTTCCCGCCCGGGATTTTTCCTCGGGTCCGACAGCCTACGAATTCACGGCCCGTTCCACCGGCGAGGGGTTTTCGGGTTTCGGCATCCACATACACGGGCGGGGGGAATGGAAGCTGTCCGGTTTCGGGGGAGGCGATTCCCTTCTCGTGTGGATCACCAGCGACCCGAAAGCGTACGGGGACGCGGGACCCCGTCTTCAGCTCTACCGGTCCACCGGCGAGACGGCCATGAGGATGACGTCCTCCGTCCGGATTCCCGGCTCGGCCTTTGTCTCCCGGACATACCGCGTGGAGCACGACCCGGAAGCCGGCGTCACGGCGGTCCTCGTGGACGGCGTCCGGCATCTGGAAACCTTCGGGAGGAAGACCCCGCCCGCCTTCGGGTTCTCCGCCCTCAGGGCGCTGAACACGGTGGAATTTTCGGACCTGAAAATAATTCCCCTCGGCCGGGGATACGGCCGGACCCCGGAGGCCGACAATGACTAGGGCGACACGAAGCTCGATGATCCTTTTCGCGGCGGCGTTCTCCGCCCTCGCGCTGATTTCCTGCAGCGACTTCTTCGGAAACGAGGACCTGCGTGACTCCATCCGCGAGGAAGTGGACATAGCGAACGCGCCGCAGGTGACGCTGACGGTCACCGCCGACCCCGCGTCCGGGGGGAGCCTTTCGATCCTGGGAGTCGCCACCAGAAAAGTGGGGGAAAACTTCAGCATCACCGCCATACCCTTCGGCGGCTACACGTTCGCCGGCTGGACCGCCGCCGGCGGCGGGGATGTGGTGTTCACCGACCCGTCCCTTCCGACGACGACAGCCAGAGTGGGGACGGAGGCCGCGGACATCGTCATCACCGCGAACTTTTCGGCGCGGCCGGACGTCTCGGACTTTCAGCCCACGGGAACCGGCGTCCTGCTGAATCAGATCATCTACGCCCAGTTCTCGAAGGAGATGGATCCCTCCACGTTCACCGCCGAAACGATATCCGTCACGGCGAAACCCGCCGGCGTTCTCGAAGCGGTGCCGGTTTCCATCTGGAGCGATTTCGATCTCTCCGTTTCCGGGTACGGCTTCGTGCTGACCCCGAACACGAACATGGACGGAAATACCCGGGTCACATTGACCGTGTCGAAAAACGTCCGGGACCTGGCCGGAAACACGATGGGCGGCGATTTCACCTGGTACTTCACCACCGGGACGGTCGCCGACACTTCGGTCCCGACCTTCGTCGGCGAAGTGACCGTCGACAAGGGACAGGGGTTCACCGAACCCGCGGTCCGGATACCGGGGGGCGCCTTCGCCGTTAACGCGCCGCCTCTCACCATCAACGTGACCGGCAATTCGAACAGCGCCACCGTGACGGTGACCGCCATCGAAATCACCGAAACCGACATTTCCTCCGGCGAGTCCGTCACCAACTGGGTGGGGTATCTCTCGCCCCGTACCTATACGCTCCTTCTGCCCGGCGAAGGAGAAAAGACGCTGACCCTCCGGCTACGCAACTCCAACGGCAGCGTTTCGGCCCCGGCAGCCGTGGCGGTTTACCTCGATCAGACGCCGCCCGTTATCGACTCCATTCTTCTGGCCGGGGGCGCCGATTACACCGGGTCCCTTTCCCCGTCCCTCACCATCGGGAGCCATTACGACAGCGCCTCCGGCATCGGCGGATACGCCCTCTCCGCGTCCTCCCTGGTTCCTGCGGCCTGGAACGAAACCGCTCCGACGGCGGCGTCCCTCGCGGCGGACGACGGCACGAAAACCGTCTACCTCCACGTCCGGGACAAGGCCGGGAACAGCGCGTTCGCGAGCGACTCCATCATCCTGGACCGCACGCCGCCGGGGGTCGCCGTGGGAGATATAACGACCACGGGAAACCCGGGCTGGGTGAGAAACGACCAGACCGTCACCGTGAACTTCTCCGTCACCGAAGGCGGCTCCGGCCTGAACGGCGCCCCCTCCGTCACGATAGCCGGACAGCCGGCGACCCTCTCCGGAACCTTCCCGGAATACTCGGCCAGGCTTGATTTCTCCGGCACCTCGATACCCCAGGGCCCGGTGGGTTACACCATCGACGCCTCCGACCTGGCGGGCAACCCCATGACGCAGGTCTCGACCTCCACGGGCATCACCTACGACAGGGAGGCCCCGGGCGTCTCCATCGGCTCCCCAAGCCCCGCCTCCGCCAAAAACGGCACCGACGTCTCCTGCATCGTGACCTACGACGCCGACGCCGTCGTCACCCTCGCCAAGGAGCAGGTCCAGCTGGCGCAGAGCGGCACCGCCGCGGGCGCCGTGAAGTCCGTCACCGGAACAGGCACAACCCGCACCGTCACCGTTACCGCCGGAGAGGGGAACGGGACCCTGGCCTTCTCCTTCCCCGCCGGCACCGCCGCCGACCCGGCGGGCAACACCGCCGGAGCCGCCGGGCCCTCCGCGGCCTTCACCGTGGACAACCGCCCGCCCCAGGTTTCCGTCTCCGGCCCCTCTTCGGCCCTGGTGAACGGCAGCGGCTCGGAGAGCTACACCGTCACCTACGACGAGACCGGCCTCTACGCCCTCACCTCCGCCCTGGTCACCCTGAACACCGCCGGGGACGCCGCGGGCACCGTCTCGGTCGCGGGCGGCACCACGTCCTCCGCCACCGTCACGATATCCGGCCTTAGCGGCAACGGCACCCTGGGGATTACGATCGAGGCGGGGGCGATGACCGACTCCGCCGGAAACCCCTCCGCCGCCTCCGCCGCTTCCGCCGCCTTAACCCTCGACACCACACCGCCGACCATCACGGGGGAAAGCCTTATCGCCGACGCGTCGACCATCAAGGGATTCTCGTCCGCCGACGACGACGGATCGGGTATAGATACTTCCGGCTTCTCCCTTGCGGGGGGAAC
>CAZGUL010000257.1:0-5023 GCA_964529055.1 uncultured Spirochaetaceae bacterium | reverse complement strand
GCGTAGTACTACGTACACCGGGGGAGGAGTTCGGCCGGTACCATGGGTCCCATGGGAAAGGGGCTCCTGGGGTTTTTAAGAAAATCAATAAAAAGTTTTTCATTTAAAAATTGGATCTCGGAGGATGAGAGGTTCGGCGAGGGGCCGGCGCGGCGGGTGGATGATCCATATCTGCGCCACGCATGGGCGAACATCGCGGTGGGGCTTCTCATCCGGAATATCGGGCGGGCGGATTTCCGCGTCTTGCGGGACGGGGAAGCGGTGTCCGCGGGTCCGGTGTATGAGCTTTTCCGGGACGTGAACCCGGAGATGAGCCGCTTCGACCTGTGGAAGCAGACCGCGGCGTGGTGGTTTCTGGAGGGCGAGGCTTTTTGGTTTTTCGGTTCGGAGTATAGGGGGGGGATTCCGAAGGAGCTTTTTGTTCTTGACCCGAGGCGGATGAGCCAGATGGCGGAGAACGGAAAGATTCTGAAATGGTTCTACTCGACCGACGAGGGGTATGTCCCGATTCTGGGCGACGAGATCGTGCATTTCCGGGACTGGAATCCGTGGAACGCGCTGCGGGGCGTGAATCCTCTTATTCCTCTATCCCTGGAGATCGAGCAGGACTACCAGGCGAACCGCTCGACGACGGATCTGCTGCGCCACGACGCGATTCCCCAGGGGCTCCTGAAGACCGACCAGGTGATACGTCCGGAGGAGGCGGACATCCTCGAGGCTCGCTGGGAGGAGAAGTACGGCAGGAACGGGAAGAACCGGAAAATCGCCGTCCTGGGCAAGGGGACGGAGTTCCAGAGCCTCGCCTTCTCGCCCGAGGTGCTGAAGTTCTTCGACCTGAAAAAATGGAACCTCTACACGATCCTCGCGAAGTACGGGATTCCGCCCCGGGTCGCGAACGTGCAGGACAAGCAGGCTTCCCTCTCGGGAAAAGACACCGCCGAGCAGCACGCGGCGTTCTGGAAGTACACGATCATCCCGACCTTGAAAAACTTCGAGCAGATCCTGGAGACCAAGTTCTTCGCCCGGCTGGGGCTGGCCGAACGCGGGGCCTTCGACCTATCGGGAATCCCCGAGCTGCAGGAGAGCGAGGACGAGCAGTCCCGGCGGGACATCGCGGAGATCAACGCGGGACTGAAGACCATCAACGAAGTGCTGAAGGCCCGGGGCAAGGAGCCGAAGCCCTGGGGCGACATCTGGTATCGTCCGCGGACCCTCGTCCCCGTGACTGCCGGGGGGAAGGAGGAGACTCCCCCGTGACCGAGGAAAGGAGGTTTCTCGTGGCGTCAAGGTCTCATCTTATGAACGCGCTGGTCGAGAGCTTCCTGCAGTGTCACAGGTACGGGCGGGTGATCCACCGGGCGACGACGGGACGGGAGGCCCTGCGGGCGGCGAAGACCGAACGGCCGGATTGGGTGGTTATGGAAAGCGTCATCCAGGAGCCCTGCGGGGTGGAGGTCGTGAGGAAACTGCGGGGAGAGATCCCCAAAATTCGGATCATCGCCTTCGCCCGGCGGACAAACCTCGTGAACGCGGTGCGGCTCGTGAAGGCCGGAGTCACGAGCTACCTCAGCGCGGTCGAAGACGCCGCCGCCCTGAAAAAGAACGTGGAATCGATCCTGATGGGAAAAAGAGTGCTACCCCGGGAAGTCCATGAGCTTTTGGAGGACAGGGACTTTGAATTGAACGGACGCAGGTACCACGAGCTTTCCCGCCGGGAGACCGAGATCATCGAGCTCGTGGCCCTGGGATACTCGAACAGCGAGATCGGGGGGAAGTGCGGCATCAGCAGCAGGACGGTGGAGCAGCACCGAAGGCACATATCGGACAAGACGGGCCTCCGGACCATCGCGGACATGACCCGGTTCGCGATGGAGGAAGGCATCGTGGGTGAATAAATCGCTTGGAATGGGAGGACAAACATGTTCGTGAGAATCGGCAGCCGGGGAAACGGCATCGAAAAGTGGAGCGAGAGGAAACTCGCGGAGTTCCTCACGATTGAGAGCCTCATCGGCAAGAAGGGAGAGCCGAAGGAGGAGATCGAGATATTCCGAGGCGGATTCATATTTCCCGTGGGAGAAAAAACACAACAGGAGAAAGGTCCGGGAGTCCCCTGGGTTTTTTCGAGCTATGACCTTGACCGGTACGCCGAGAGGATCGATCCGGAGGGCTGGGAACTCGCGAACTTCCGGAAGAATCCCGTGGTCCAGTGGGCGCACAACCACAACGTGCCCGCGATCGGACGGGCGGAAAACATCGCCGTCCGCGAGGGGAGCCTGACGGGAAACGTCCTCTTCAACGAAAGGGAGTACGACGAGTTCGGCTGGGCCGTCGGCGAGCGGGTGAAGCGAGGCGTGATACGGGCCGGCAGCGTGGGATTCCTCGTCCTGAAGGTAGAGATACCCGACCCGAAGAAAAACGCGGAGGAAGAAGCGGCTCTTATCTACCGGAGGCAGGAGCTGCTGGAGTTCTCGATCTGCAACGTGCCGGCCAACCCCTTCGCGCTGGCGGAGGGGGAAGACCGGCCAGCCGGAAGAGACATGAAAAAGATAACGGCGAAGATCGCCCGGATAGGACATGAAATCGACGCGCTGAGGATGGATCTATTCGAGAAGGACTTGATAGACGAGTCAAGAATGAGCGGGGAAGAAAAGTTCTGGCGGGGACTGTTTCGGGAAAACTGGGACGCGAAGGGGAATTGAAGAGGGAGAAGAGAAGAAGTTAACGCAGAGGCGCGGAGACGCGGGGGGAAGAGGAAGAGGTTAACGCAGAGGCGCGGAGACGCAGAGGGAAGAGGGAAGAAGAAGATATGAGGAGGAGATATGGGAGATAGTGTGTTGGTTAAGACGGTCTTGGAAAAAATCAAACTCATGAAGAAGATCGAGGAGACGGGGTTTGCGGACGAGAGGCAGGCGAAGGCGTACTTCGAGGAGAAGGAGACCTTTCTCGAGGAACTGGCGCGGGGTCTTTCGGAGATGGAGAGGACGACGGAGGGGAAGATCGAGGCCTTGAAGGCGACGGTGGGAGCGCTGCGGGACCAGCTGAAGGGAACGCCGATGTCGGCGCGGGAGTTTTCCCCCCGGGAGCTGCGGTACAACCTGGGAAAGGCCATCGCGGCGGCTTGGACGGGGAACAGGAAGACCCTTGCCGAGCTTGCTTTTACCCCGAACCTGAAGGCGGAGAACTGGACGAATCCGAAGGATGTCGTCTGGGACGCCGAGAAGGCCGCCCTGGGGGACCCGATGGGGAACATGGCGACGAATGAGCAGTATCTCATCAACCCCATATACGAAACCCAGATCATGACGGACGCCCGGAAGAGCTCGGTAATGATGAACTTAGTGAAACACCGGCCGATGCTGGGACCCAGCATCTTTCTCCCCACCCGGGACCGGGGAGGAGTCGTCCTGCATTGGCTCACCGCCTACGGCCAGCAGATCCAGGGCTCCAAGCCCCAGGGCGCCGAGCGGGTGGAGCTCAAAGCCTACACCCTCGCCGGCTACATCCCCTGGTACGACGAGTTCGAGGAGGACGTGTTCGTGGATCTGGGGCAGATATTCCTCGAGGAGTTCACCGACACATACGGGCAGGAGTTCGACAGACAGTGCCTTATCGCGAACGAAAGCCCCTTCACCGGCGCCCTCAACGCCGAAGGCCTCCAGGTCCACAAGATCGCCAGCGCCACCGCCTACGGAGCCACCTACAAGGATTTCCGCGAAGCCGTGTTGAAAGTCCCCTCCGAGGAAAGAAAGGACTGCAACTGGTTCTTCAACGAAACCGTCCTCGCCCACATATCGAACATCGTCGACGCCGAAGGACGGCCGATCTGGCGGGGACCGAACGAAGGAAAGCCCGGAACCATCGACGGCTACCCCTATCATGAATGCTCGATCCTGCCCCAGATGAGCGAGGTGAAGAAGAACTCCATCTTCGCCATATTCATGAATCCCAAACGGATCCAGCACGGGAACAGGAAGGGGATCGAGATACGGCGCTTCGATGCAACATCCGAAAGCCTGCAATACGGTGAACTGTTTCTACGATTCCGTAAAAGAGACGGTTTCCTTGTAACACGGAGTAAAGGCAACATGGTTATTCTGAAGACGGCGGAATAAGAGGGGGAGGAGGAATTTAACGCGGAGGCGCAGAGACACAGGGGAAGAGGGAAACGAATAAGAGGAGGTAGGAGATGGGTTATAATGTTTTTCTTGAGAGGATACGGCCGATTTTGAGTAGGACGGAGGCGGTGGGGACGGATATTGTGGTTCCCATTCCGACGGATAATGACAAGAGGATTACGATTCCGAGTCTCCTGGTGAAATGCGGGGAGACGGGGCAGACGCTGACGGTGCTGCAGGTGATGGTTCTGGATTACGCGGCGGCGGACGCGGCGGGATTGCAGAACACAATCACCATCCAGAGCACGGCGGAGGACCTGGCGGGACGGCACGCGGCGATACGGACGCTGACGGGGAGCCTTTTCTTTACGAAAATCACGGCCTCGGACGCGAAGGTTCAGACGCTGGAGGACGACCTGCCCGCGGAGGGAGCGAAGAAGGACGCCCAGGTCTTTATCTTCTCCACTCCAGCGGAAGACGGAAACAACGTGATACCCCTGGAAGCAAGCAAGGACACAAGCTTCCAAGCCCCCTGCCCCGGCCTCTTCGCGGGAAAGGACATCGGCTGCCCGGTAATCCTCCACCTGACGAACGGGACCCACCAGGCGAGGATACTCGGGGGGATGGCGGCGTATATTACGAAGTAAGGGAAGGAAGAAGAGGAGAATTTAACGCAGAGACGCAACGACACAGAGAGGAGAAGGGAAAGAGAAGATATGGGAGCCCCCGGAGACGGGGGTTTTTGTTTGGCGAGTAGTCGGGAAAGTGAATCTACGAAGCGTTTGCGCTCCTATCCGCTTCATAGGTAAGTCCGAACACCATGTCCGTCATCCATCTTTTGAACGATTCGTTGTCCATAAACTGTTTGAACAACTCCGGGTTTTCCCTCGCCGCTCTTTGGATATCAT
>CAZGUL010000256.1:0-5041 GCA_964529055.1 uncultured Spirochaetaceae bacterium | reverse complement strand
CATCCAGAGCGTTATTTCCGCCATCGACGGCATGTATTCGCTGATACTGGGCCAGAATCTGCCGATTTTCTCCGGCAGCGGTCTGCCGCACTACCGTCTGGCGGCGCAGATAATCCGGCAGGCCAGAATCCGCAGCGAGGATGAATCTTTCGTTATGGTTTTCGCCGCCATGGGTGTAAAATACGACGTGGCAAGATTTTTCATCCGCACATTCGAGGAAAGCGGCGTGCTCAGCAAGGTGGCAATGTTCCTCTCGCTGGCCGATTCCCCGTCCATCGAAAGGCTCGTGACTCCCCGCTGCGCCCTGACGGCGGCGGAATTCCTGGCCTTCAACCTGCACAAACACGTCCTCGTCGTCCTTACGGACATGACGAACTACTGCGAGGCCCTGCGGGAGGTGTCGTCGATCCGGGGCGAAATCCCGTCCCGCAAGGGGTACCCGGGCTACCTGTATTCCGATCTGGCTGCCCTGTACGAACGGGCGGGAAAGGTGGCGGGTGGCGCGGGTTCCATCACGCAGATACCCATCCTCACCATGCCGAACGACGACATCAGCCATCCCATTCCGGATTTGACGGGATACATAACCGAGGGACAGATCGTCCTGGAGCGGGAACTCTTCCAGAAGGGGATATATCCTCCCGTCGCCGGCCTGCCGTCCCTGTCCCGGCTCATGAAGGACGGAATAGGGCCGGGCATGACCCGGGAGGACCACAAGGACGTTTCATCCCAGCTGTTCGCGGCGTACTCCCGGGCGAAGAGCGTGCGGAACCTGGCGGCCATCATCGGAGAGGAGGAATTGTCGCCGTTGGACAAGAAGCACCTCGCCTTCGGTGATAAATTCGAAAAGCGGTTCCTCTCCCAGGAGGAAAACGAAAATCGCTCCATAGAGGAAACACTCGACCGGGGATGGGAAACGCTGTCGGTTCTTCCCCGGGACGAGCTGTATCGCATCAAAACCGAGCTTCTCGAGAAATATATGCCGAAGACGGAGACGTGATTCATGGCCCGGCTCAACATTCCGCCGACGAAATCGAATCTGATGCTCGCGAAGGAACAGCTCGCGGTTGCCCGCGAGGGCTTCGAACTCCTGGAGCAGAAACGCGACATTCTGGTCATGGAACTCATGCGGATGGTCGAGCGGGTAAAGCTCCTTGAGGCGGACCTGGACAAGGCGATGGAAAAGGCCTACGGATCCCTGCGCAAGATGCTTCTGGCCGTGGGAAGGGAAACGGCGAGGGAGGTGAGCTCCGGCATTTCCTACGATTTCTCCGTCAAGGAGCGTCACATCAAGGTCGCGGGCATACCTCTGCCAACGCTGGAGGTAAAGACGCCCCCGCTGTCGGTGAAGTACTCCTTCATGAACACCTTTGCCTACAGCGATGAAACCATGCGGGATTTTCTGCGGTATCTCTCCGTCATCGCGGAACTCGCCGGCATCCGCACCATGGTCTGGCGACTCGCGAAGGAAGTGAAAAAAACCCAGAGGCGGGTGAACGCCCTGGAAAAAATGGTCGTTCCCGACACCTCCGATACCGTCGTTTACATCGGAAGCGTCCTGGAGGAACGTGAAAGGGAAATTTTCTTCATCCAGAAGATCCTAAAATCCAAGCTGGAGGGCCGAATATGAAGCCTCTCATCCACAACATCGTCGTGGCGGTAAGCGGTTCCGACGCGTCCATCAACGCCGCGAAATACGCCATAGTCCTCGCAAAGCAATTCCGGTGCGCGCTTTCGGCGGTTTACGTCGTCGACACGGCGACCCTCCGGCAGCTCGTCATAACGAAGATTTTCGTCGAGGAAGAAAGCGCCGATTACGAAAAGAGCCTCGAGTCCAACGGAATGCGGTATCTGAATTACATCAAGGATCTTGGGGGCCAGAAGGGGGTGAAAATCGACACTGTGCTGAAAAAAGGCGGAATTTTCACCGAAATAGTCCGGGAGGCCGACGCCCGGGGGGCCGATCTCATCATCCTCGGCGGCTGGGAAAAGGAGAGAAAGGAACGTGACATCATTTCCGACTCCCACCGGGAAATTCTGCTGAACGCCAAATGTTCCGTTCTCATCGCGAAAGAGCAGGATATCGAGAGGATTTATAAACAGCTGTAGCGAAAGCGGGAGGGCAGGTGAGGGCTGCGATTGTCTTTTTTTCCGAAAAATACGGTTCACGCACGGTTGAAACGGCCAAAGGCCTCGCCCGGGGCATGGAAGCCGCGGGCTGCCGCGCCGATCTCGTGGACGGCCTCCGGGAAACGGGAACGCGGCTTTCATCCTACGACACCCTGGTCCTGTGCTGCGAGGCCCTGACGTTTTTTAGCGGAAAAATCTCCGAAAAGATACCCGTTTTTCTCGCCGGAGCCGGCCTCGTTTCGGGGAAACGCAGTTACGCGTTCATCTCAGGGCGCTCTTTTTCGGCGAACAGGGCACTTTCCCGGCTCATGCGGGCCATGGAAAAGGAGGGGCTCTTTCTCAGGTACTCGGAAGTCCTTTCTTCGCCGGCCCACGCCGAATCCGTCGGACGATCCGTCGCCGCGTGATGCCCTCTTTAAATTGACAGATACCCCGAAAATCTTATATAGTGACCCTACCTAGAGATGAATTACTACGAGCTTCTTGATCTTCAGCCGACATGCAGTCTGGAAGACATAAAAAAATCATTTCGCAACAAGGCGAAGCAGCTGCACCCCGATCTTACCGACAACAGCGCGGGGGTGGAAAAGCTGAGAAACCTCCTCGCGGCCTACAGAGTGCTGAGCGATCCGGAAAAGCGGCTGGAGTACGACCGGGAAATCCGGACCGTCCTGACGACGGCGCGCTTCGATTACCGCCGTTTCCTCAAGGAGCGCATGTTCGACAACGAGAGTCAGTCCAAACTCATTTTCTTCGATCTTCTCCACAACAACGAGGAGGAAGCGCTGGATCTCTACGAAAAGCTTCTCATGAGGTCCGAATACAGTCTGGAGCTCTATCTGGACCGTGAAGATTTCATGGACTGCGCCTTCCTTCTGTCCGAAGAGTACGAGAAACGGGGAAAATATAAAAAAGCCTTCGAACTTCTTTCGAAGATCGTCCAATACGAGCGGAAAAAACCGTATTTCCGCCATTTTTTCGAGGAAGTCGTCAACAGACTGCGGAATCTGGCGTCCTCGAAACTCCCGGGCGTTCTGCCTCCTCAGGAGCTTCTCTCCTGTTATTTTCACCTGGCGGACTGCGGGTTCTCCGCAAAGGAGACCGCCTTTTATTCCAAGAAGATCGCGGAAACATATCTGACCCTTAAGAGGCCCGACCTTGCGAAAGAATACCTGAAACGGGGACTGGAACTGGACACGAAGCTTCCGGGGGCGCAAAAACTGAAGCAAAGAATAGGTTGTGCATGATTCTATATTCCAAGAAAGGAAGGTTTGCGATGAAAAGATGTATCGCGGCCGTCGTCTTCATGGCGGCGGGCGCTAGTCTTGCTTTCGGGCAGGTCATTGACCAGCCCGTCGCCCGGGTGAGGCTTACCAAACTCGAGGTCATAACCCAGAAACAGCTCCGCAGGCAGATCGAGCTGCTGGAACAGCAGACGAAGCAGCCGGTCAACCAGGAAAACAAGAAAAAGATGCTGGATCTGCAGATCGGAGAAATCCTCATCAATCAGGCCGCGGCGCGGGACAATTTCCGGGTCAGCGACGCCGAACTCGGCGAAAACGTGGAACGCTACAAGCGCTCGGTGGGGCCCCAGGTGTCGGACGCCCAGTTCCGTCTCCTGGTGCAGAACCAGCTCGGCATGACCTGGGACGAATTTCTGGCCAACATGAGGAAGCGTCTGGTCCAGGAACGGTACATCATGGAGAAGAAACGGTCCTACTTCACCGCGATCCAGGAAGCCACCGACGAGCAGATCAAGCAGATTTACGACGCCAACGCGACGGACTTCACCAATCCGCAGATGGTAAAATTCAATCATGTTTTCATCGACACCCGGAACCTGCAGGAGGCCGAGCGCGACCAGGCGAAAAAACGCGCCGAGGACGCCCTGAAGGAACTGAAGTCGAACCAGTTCAAGGACGTGGTAGTCAAATATTCGGACGACACATCGTCGAAATACCGGGGAGGAGACTTCGGCTACCTGCCCCGCAACGATTCCCAGAGGCAGATGCTTTTCGGACGGGATTTCTTCGACAAGGTCTTCAGCCTGGGTCCGAATCAGATCAGCGGAGTCATAGCCTCCAATCTGGGTTACCACATCGTGCAGATAACCGACAAAAGAGACCCCAAACTTCTCGGACTGGATGATCCCATTTTTCCCGGCGCCGTCGTCACCGTCAAGGAACGCATCAAGGACCTCGTACGGGCACAGAATCAGCAGATAACCTTTCAGCGGGCGCTGACCGACCTCATAGCGGACCTTCGCAAGGAAGCCGAAGTCACCGTGCTCGAGCAGAACCTCGTCTTCTGAGTATGGGACCGCGGCGCAGGGGCAGGGTTCTTGCGGTTCAGGCTCTCTATGCCTGGGACTTTTCCCGGGGGGAGGCGGACAGCCTTGCGGAATTCCCCTGGATCGACGAGAAAGAAGCCGCGGTGATCGACGACACGGCGAGGTCCTTCGGAAGGCTTCTGCTGGCGGGTACGGTGGAAAACATCGATGCCGTCGACGAGGCCATCCGGAAAAAACTGGAGCACTGGGATTTCCAGCGCATCAACAAGGTCGATCTCGCGGTGCTCAGGATGAGCGTATACTGTCTTCTTTTTGTGAAGGACATCCCCCCCTCCGTTGTCATCGATGAAGCGGTGGATATCGCGAAGGATTTCGGCACCGACGATTCCTACAGATTCATCAACGGCGTGCTGGACGGAATCAGGAAAAACAGAGAAAGCGGCGGATGAAAAATCGGGAAAGACTCCTGCCGGCTCACCTGGCCTTCCTTTTTCTCGGCGTTTCCCTTCTGGGCGGATTCGGGTATTTCGTGTACTCGTCCATCCACAGGAAAAGCGATGCCGCGCTTTTCGAAAAGACCCTCCGTTCCGCAGACGAGCTTCTCGCCTCCGGCGACGACGA
>CAZGUL010000255.1:2072-5041 GCA_964529055.1 uncultured Spirochaetaceae bacterium | reverse complement strand
GCTGGAGGGCGAATCGGCTGTTGCGGCGGCCCGTCATCTGTGCGGCCCCACGGCGCCGGAGGAAGCGGCGCCCGGCACGATCCGCGGCGATTTCGGCGCCCGTACGCGGAAGAACATCGTCCACGCGTCGGATTCCCCGGAAAGCGCCGCCCGGGAGCTCGGCATTTTCTTTTCCCCCGGGGATTACCAGGATTGGGAGGACGGCAATGCGGGCTGGTTCGTCTGAAAATTCCCTTCCCCGTTGGGAAACGGGCAGCCCCTACCCCGGTCTCGATTCGCCGGAATTCAACCGGGACAAGGACATCCTCCGCCGCCTGATCGGACGGGTAAGGCGGACTATCGGCCTCTTCGCGTCCGGTCGGGAACGGGACCCCGGTAAATTCCTCCTGTCGTACATACGGGCCTTCAACGAAGCCGCCGACCTTCACGAGAACCTTTTTTCCTACGCATACATGATGTACACGGTGGAAACCGGAAACGCCGCGGCCTCCCGCGAACTCGGCGCGCTGGAAACCATCGGCATTCCCCTCCGCAGGGCGGAGGTGGAATTCCGCAATCTGCTCGCGGGGATTCCGGCGGCGGAAGTTCCGCGCCGCGAAAAAGCCCTGAGGCCCTACGGGAACTTCATCCGGGAACAGCTTTTCCTGCAGAAGCGGCAGATGCCGCCGGACATGGAGGAGCTCGCGGCGGATCTTTCCCGGTCCGGCGCCGACGCCTGGGAACGACTTCAGCAGGCGGTGTCCGCCGGCGTGACGATGGAATGGAAAAAAGGGCAGCGGAAGACCCTCGTCGAGCTCCGCTCGCTGGCGTCCCACCCGGACAGGCGGATCCGGGAAAAGGCCTACCGCCTTGAGCTGGAAGGCTGGGAGAGGGCGGCCGTTCCGGTGGCGTTCGCGCTGAACGGGGTGAAGGGCTTTTCCATCAGCCTTAACGGCAGGCGCGGCTGGCGGAGCACCCTGGAGAAATCCGTCCGGCAGGCCCGCATGAGCCCCGCAGCCTTCGAGGCCCTCATCGACGTGATGACCGAGTCCCTCCCGGTTTTCCGGCGGTACTACCGTGCAAAGGCCCGCCTTCTGGGACTGCCGAAACTCGCATTTTTCGACCTCTTCGCCCCGGCGGGAAAAGCCTCCCGCCGGTGGACCTACCCCGGGGCCGCGGATTTCATCGCAGAGAAATTTTACCGTTTCTCCCCGGAGCTCGGGGATTTCGCCCTCCGCGCCTTGCGCGGAGGCTGGATCGACGCGGAGCCCCGGAAAGGAAAAATCGGCGGCGCATACTGCATCAGCCTGCCCCTGGCCCGGGAAAGCCGGATCTTCTGCAACTTCGACGGCTCCTTCTCCTCGGTGACGACCCTGGCCCACGAGCTGGGCCACGCGTACCATCACGAAGTGCTGAAGGACGCGGGGGCGATACACCGGTCCTACCCGATGACCCTGGCGGAGACCGCCTCCATTTTTTCGGAGACCATCGTCATGGAGGAAGCCCTGGGGTCCGCGTCCCCGGAGGAGCGCCTGTTCCTGGTCGAGAATTTTCTGCAGGATTCCGGGCAGGTGGTGGTGGACATCCTGTCCCGCTACCTTTTCGAGAAGGAGATATTCTCCCGCAGGGAACGGGGGGACGTTTCCCCGGAGGAGCTCGGCGCCGCGATGCTGGACGCGCAGGAGAAAACCTACGGCCCGATCCTGGACGAAAAGTTCCGGCACCCCTACATGTGGGCGGTAATGGGGCACTACTACCGGAACGACTTGGCCTTTTACAATTTCCCCTACGCCTTCGGCCTGCTTTTCGCCCTGGGACTCGCGTCCCGCTGCGAAAAGGAGGGCCCTGCATTCGCCGCCGCGTACCGCAGGATACTGGCCTCGGCGGGCAGCCTCTCCGCGGACGATACCGCCCGGCTGGCGGGCTTCGACATCGGAAAGCGCGAATTCTGGCGCATGGGCATCGACAGGATAGCCCGGAAGGTAGAAATATTCGAAGGACTGGTAAACGCATGAAAAATACGGTGGGAATTCTCGGCGCAGGGGCCTGGGGCACGGCGATAGCGAAGGCGGTGGCGGAAAAGGGAAATTCGGTCCAGATATGGAGCTTCGAGAAGGCGGTGGCGGAGGACATCAACGCGAACCGCCGCAATTCCAGGTACCTTCCCGGCGTCGTCCTGCCGGAGGGGGTGTCGGCGTCCACGGACATCCGGGAAACGGCCGCCGGCAAGGAGTTCATCATCATCGCGGTGCCGTCCCTCTTCATCCTGGGGAGCGTCAAGAGCATCCTGACCGTGCCGAACATCATGGAGGGTCAGAGCCTGATCGGCGTCGTGACCAAGGGGTTCATCACCACCGACGCGGGCCCCCGGCTCATCGTCAGCGCCCTGGAGGATTACCTGCCGGGGTTCTACAAGAACAACCTGGTCTACATATCCGGCCCGAGCCACGCGGAGGAGGTCGGCCGGGGAAAACTGACCGGGCTCATCAGCGCGTCGGCGAACGGGAAGAACTCGATCCGCTTCCGGGAACTGCTCGCCTCCCCCACGCTGATGGTTTTCAGCTCCTTCGACACCGTGGGGGTCCAGGTCTGCGCTGCGTGCAAGAACGTGGTGGCCGTCGCGTTCGGCATGCTGGACGCCCTGAAGGACACGTCCGCCTTCGTGGGGGACAATACCGAAAGCCTGCTTCTCGCGGCGGGGCTCAACGAAATTCAGGCTCTGGGACGCGCCCTCGGGGCGACCCATCCGGAAACCTTCACGTCCATCGCCGGCGTCGGCGACCTGGACGTCACCTGCAGGAGCCAGTACGGCAGGAACCGCCGCTTCGGACGGCAGATCATCCTGGACGGCATCCTCTCGAAGTTCGGGGACATAAACGACCTGATATCCCGGCTTGACGAGATCGGCTACCTGCCGGAGGGGGCGGTGGCGGGCAAGGCCGTGTACGCCCTGAGCCGGCAGCAGGGCCTGAAGCTCCCCATAACCGAGA
>CAZGUL010000255.1:0-2062 GCA_964529055.1 uncultured Spirochaetaceae bacterium | reverse complement strand
GTACCGGATCCTGAACCGGGAAGAGGAGCCGCTCCCCCTCATCGACAGGCTCATCCGGACCCTGACCAAATCCTACGAGGAAAGCGTTTTCCAGACGGAACAGTAGAAGCGGCCTAAAGGCCCGGGTGGAACTTTTTCCGGTACTCTTCCAGCTCGATGATGGGGGGCCGCTCGAGGGTCGGCACCTGGGAAAGCACGGGCTCGTGGGTGTCCCCCTTCACCGTCAGTGCGATGTGGAACTCGTTCAGCTGTGCCCGCAGATCGTCCTCGCCGTAGAGATGCAGGCGGTTGAAAAAGGTGTTCAGGATGCCGTAGGACATTCTGCTCAGGGCCTGGACGCTCTGGTTCCGGTGCACCCGACGGTCCAGGTCGACCTGTCCGATGGCTTCGATGCCGAACTTGTGGTAGATGTCGATCAGATGTCCGAGCTCCACACCGTAGCCGACGGAAAAGGGCAGCTGTTCCAGGAGGCTCCTGCGGCCGGCATACTCGCCGCTCAGTGGCTGGATCAGATAGGCGAGCTCGGGATAAAACAGCGAAAACAGGGGCCGCACCAGAATCTCCGTGACCCGGCCTCCGCCGGAAGGCATCAGCCCGGTCTGTGTCCGGATGGGGCGCTCGTAAAAGGCCTTGACGTAGGAAAGCTCGTCCTTTTCCAGAAGGGGGCCCACCAGGCCGTAAAGGAATTTCGGTGAGATGTTGTGGATGTCGGCGTCTATCCAGACGATGATGTTTCCGGTGAGCACATGGAGGCTCTTCCAGAGGTTTTCCCCCTTGCCCCGGTAGGTCCCCTGGCTTTTCAAGATGTCCCGGGACTGGTAGACCTTGGCCCCGTAGCGGGCGGCGGCCTCGCAGGTCCCGTCCTCCGACCCGGAGTCGATGACGACGATCTCGTCGATGAGCGGGAAACGGTCCATCATTTCGGTCTTGATGACCAGGATTTCCTTCCCGATGGTGGCTTCCTCGTTCAGGGTCGGAAACGCGAGGGAAATCGAGGCGCCCTTCTTCTCCTTCAGATCCACCAGGCGTTTCTTGTCGTCGAACCTGCTGTTGTGGTAGGTGTTCGCCAGAAGGGCCGCGTGTTTGTCGCTCATGGCCGAAGAAGTTCCTCCGTTTCGATGCTCCGCTCCAGCAGCAAAAGGAGCTGGCGGAAGCCCGTTTCGACCGGCGCCAGCTCCACGTACTCCTCGGCCAGGCGTTTCCGGCCCCGGGTGATGCCGACGGACACGGCGGGGACCCCGTAGGAATTGATTATAGCCGTCTTGTCCGGCACGGAAACGAAATTCGACTTGATTTTCAGTTCGTTGTGGACCTTTTTCAAGGTCTCGGCGAGAAAGGAGTTGATCCCCGGGTTGCCGACGGGGATGAAGGAATTGACCGTCACGTCGATCTTCGCCCCGGTTTCCGCGGCGATTTTCTCGATCGTCGCGCCGGCCGCCTTTTTCATCATGTCCAGCACGTTCGTGTCGCCGGAATAGATTTCCAGCTCCAGAAACCCGTCGGACGGGAAAAAACCGTAACCGAGCCCGGCGACGATGCGGGCGATGTTCATCGTGGTGTTGTTTTCGCTGTCCCACTTGATGCTGCCCAGCTGGAACGCGATGTTGGACAGGACCGAGACCGCGGAAGGGCCGGGCGAGGTTTCCATGACTTCGTGCTCGCCGGTGTTCGCCGTTACCGTGAGCTTGTAGTGCCCCAGGGGATTGGTTTCGATGTTTCCGAGCTGGATCCCCGTGACATACACGGCGAAGGCGATCTTTCCGTCCCAGCCGGAAAGGAAGCGCCGGAGTCCGGCGAACTCCTCCTTGCCCGACGCGAGGCGGGTGAAAAGCAGCACCAGGTTCGTGTCGTAGCGGACGGAATGGTTCTGCAGATACTCGGCCAGCACGAGAAGCGATGCGACGCCGACGCTGTTGTCCGCGATTCCCGCCCCGACGGCCCGGTCGCCCGTGAGACGCACCAGGGAATCCAGCGGCGAATAGGAGTCGTTTTCGATTTCGGCGAAAAAGAGAACGTACTCGTCGGACGGCTTCGAACCGGGGAAAAGCACCCGGACGTTTCC
>CAZGUL010000254.1:0-5095 GCA_964529055.1 uncultured Spirochaetaceae bacterium | reverse complement strand
CATGAAACCCGGCGACATCAACCTGCTCTTCACCGACGGTGTCGAGGAGGCCCACCGGAAACTCCGGAAGCCCAACTTCGAAATCATGCAGCTTCCGGCGGAAAAGGAGGGGGACGAACCGGTGGAGGATGAAATGATGGGAGGCGACCGGATCCGGGAAATCATCGAGGCGGTGATGAACCGCAAGGTCTTCCGGCTGGAGAAGCAGCTGAATCCCGTCGCAGGGGAGGATCTGGCCTTTGATTTCAGCGGGTGCGAGCCCACGGCGGAGAACGTGGTGATGGCGCTGGTCTCGGTGGAGAAAATCTTCCGAACCTATCCCGACCCCCGTGCGGGAGAGGCCAACAGGATCATGATCGACCGCAAGGTCGACGAATTCCTGAAAAAGACCTTCTCCCTGTACGGAAGGTATTTCGCGCGGCCGATGGAGAACCCGAATCCCGGGGATTTCCCGAATTACAGTTTCTACACCCATCTCATGGAGGACGACCAGTACGACGATCTGACCCTGCTGGCGATACGAAAAAAATGAAAACGCCGAAGTTTTTTTGCGAAAACTGCAGAAGGGAGGTGTCCGCCCGGGACAAGGTATGTCCCGGCTGCGGCCGTTTCTTCAGCGACGTCCGCTGTCCCCGGTGCGGATTCACCGGCAGGGGTGATCTTTTCTTCGCCGGATGCCCGGGTTGCGGGTACCTGAGCCCCTCCTACAAGGGGAGGAAGGACGACGAATCCGCCGGGGGCATCAGGATCCCCGTCTCCCGCGGGGCGGGCCCTGACGACAGGGATGCCCCCGCGCCGGGAAAGCATATCCACCCGTGGTTTTTCCTCGCGGTGACGATAGGACTCGCCACGATACTTTCCATGCTCGTGTATGTGTACATCACCCTCGGCAGGAGACTTTAGTAGATTATTCCCAGTCCGCCGCCCACGAAAACGCGGTCGGCCCCTTCCGGCGAATACTCCCACGATACGGCGGCGCTCAGATACAGAAGCGAGTCCGGCAGAAGCCCGTGGACCTCGAAACCTGTGTGGACGGGATACTGGAGGCGCGGCGAATCCCCCGCTGGCCGGGCGGCGAGGACCGTCGAAAAGCCCCCCATGACCGCGCCGGTTTCGAAGTAAAAGCCGAAGCGCGCCAGAAACGCCGGATGGAAACCGGGGCCGTCTCCGGTGTCGACTTCGTTTCCGATCCGGTACGGCGACGCGAGGAACTCCGGCGCGGCCGCGAGGCCGAAGGGGCCGAGCCGGACGCCGAAAACGAGGCCCGCGGTCAGGCCGGGAAACTGGGAAAACCCGGCGTAGGACGGTTCGCTGGAGAAATTTACCCGCAGGGTCGAGGAAAGCGACAGGGGCCGTCCGGGACCGCCCGCCAGCGTTTCGTGCTTGAATCCCAGCGAGGCGTTCATGTCCGGGACGCCCTCTTCGTTCGCCAGTGACAGCGACAGGAGGGGCGTCGTTTCGAGCCGGGACGAAAGCCCGATGACGGAGCCGACCTGCGCGAAGTACAGACCCTCCGGGGCGCCGGCTTCGGGGCGGGTCGTCATTCCCATGAGCGAGGAACTGAGCTGAAAACTTCCCGCCGGAAGGCCCGGGGTGAAAGGCGCGTACAGCAGGCCGGGCTGTCCGTGCCGGAGGCTCCTGTACCGTATCACGACGCTGCGGTCCAGAAGGACGGCGGTTTCCATTCTTCTGAGCGTTTTTCCGTCCCGGGACTCCGCGTCGACGACGGCCCGGTAGCGCCCGTCCGGAAGGGGGGAACCGGAGTCGTCCTTCCCGTCCCACCGGAAGGACTGTTTCCATGTGGAAAAAACCGGAAATACGCGGGTCAGGACCGGGGTCCCCCGGGAATCGTAAATCACCAGGCGTCCCGTTCCGGGGGCGGTGACGTAAAACGTCAGGTCCGACCTCCCGGTAAGTCCCGGATTGTCGGGATTCAGGCGCTTCCGGGACGGCGTGAAATCCTCCGCCGCGAATTCGGCGGGGCGCAGATTCGCCTCCACCACCGTCGTCCTGTCCTCCTCGACGCGGACATCCGCCGTGAAGTCCTGGTAGCCGAAACGCCGCACCGTGACGGTGTAGGAACCGACGGGCAAAAGGTCCTCGGTGTTCCACAAACGGGTCCCGTTGACGTAAATTTCCGCGTCCCCGGGGACGGGGGTGATCCTGAGCGTTCCCGTTTCCTGCCGGAGGCGGCCGAATATCCGGAACGTCCTCCCCGCGTCGAGGGTGACGAAAATCGAGGCGTTCCGGTAATTCGCCCTCTGCAGGGTAACCCGGTAGCCGCCGGGTTTCAGATTTTTTATCGTCAGCGGCGTCGTCCCGGCGTAAGCGTAGTTGACGTAGACCGCGGCGCCGGCCGGACGGGACTCCACGACGAGAACGGAAGGAGGCCTTTCGCGGCCCTGTCCCTGCGGGGTCTGGGAGTCCTGGACGTCGAAATCCGATTCGGAATCGACCAGGACCGCCGCGGCGGGATTCTCCTGCGCCTGGGCGGCGAGAAGTATCTGGCCGGACAGCGCAAGCGCCGTGACCAGCCAGAGGCGGAAAGGCAGGCCGCGCGCCCGGCGGGACGGGAAACCGGTTTTCTCCTTCATGTTTTCAAGATCGCTCCTGCGGAGGAAAAAATCAACACCTCCCCGGAATCTGCCGATAGTAGAAACGTGAAAAGCCATTTTCTTGCCGCCGTGCTCGCCCTGTGCATCGCCGCATCCGCCGCGACCCAGACCGCCGCGTCCCCGGCCTCCTCCGGGGCTTTTCCGGTGCCTGAAGGTGAGTTCGCCGGAATCCGGCTGGGCGACGGGCTCGGCGCGGTAAAAAAGAGTCTCCTCGGCAATCCGTACTTCGATTTCCGGGGGGACAGGGACGTCAGTTTCCTGCCGAAAAGGCCGGAGACCGTCATCGACAGCGAGGGGACTTTTCACGTTCTCCGGGGCCTCTTTCAATTCCACGAGGACAGGCTCTACATCATGACCCTGTACCTGAATCCCGCCCGGACCGACTACTATTCGCTTTTCACCCGGCTGTCCCGGAAATACGGTCCGCCCGCCGTCCTGGACCCGTCAGGTGCCGCATGGGAATCGGAAAGCGTCCGGCTGTCCCTGGAGAAGCCCCTGACGGTGAAATATGTGGGCCGGGAAATTTTCGAAAAAGTCCGCGCCGCCGGAACGGCGGAAAAGTCCGCCGAAGATCTGTCCCGTGCGCGGTTCCTGGAGCTGTTCTGACCATGGAGAGACTTTTATGACCCGTCCGGGCCTTTCCCGTTTCGCCGCGGCGGCGATGGCGCTGCTTTTTCTGGGTGGCATCGCGGGGTGCGAGAAGAAATTCGCCACGGTGTCCCTGGATCTGGCGGGCACCGTCTTCACCGTCGAGGTTGCGGATACGCCGGAAAAACAGGCACGGGGTCTGATGTTCCGGAAAAGCCTCGGCGAAAATGAAGGCATGCTCTTCGTGTTCGACCGGGACCGGCAGCTTTCGTTCTGGATGAAAAACACCACGCTGCCGCTTTCGCTGGCCTACATCGCCTCCGACGGGACGATCCGGGAAATATTCGACCTCGTTCCGGAATCGCTGCGTCCCGTGGAGTCGGGCTTCGCCGTACGGTACGCTCTGGAAGTCAACAGGGGAACCTTCGAAAGGCTGGGAATAAAACCGGGGTACAGGATCGCCCTGCCCGGGGAAGTCCGCGGCGGGAGATGATCAGTCCGTCTCCTTTCCTTCCCCGGTTTCCAGGTCGGGAAACAGCTCGAGTTCCGGCTTTTCGTCGTCGGCCTCGGGGGCATTGACGAGAATTTCGATCCTGCGCTCGATCCGGGACAGATCCTTTTCCAGCGACGCGGCGAGGCGGATGCCTTCGTCGAAATGCCTGACCGCATCCTCCAGGGATATTTTTCCTTCCTTCATCAGGGCGCTGATCTCCTCGAGGCGCCCCAGCCGCTCCTCAAAGCTTTTGCCCGGAGCGGATTTTTTCGACTGCGGCATCTGCTTCTCCTTCAAAAAATCGTATCGAAAGACCGTCCCCCGGTTTCAGGGACTCCGACGAGGTGACCACCCGGTTTTCAGTCGACGTCCTGACGATGGAGTAGCCGCGCCGGAGGATGTCGAAAGGAGAGCAGGACGCAAGCTGGGCGGCGGCCACGTCGAGACGGCGGCGGCGATTCATCGCCAGGTTCCGGGCGCCCTCCACCAGGCGCTCCTTCGCGTCGTCCAGGCGGAAAAAAAAGGGCTGCAGGAAAACCCGGATCTGCCTTTCCATGTTCTCCGGGGCGAAGCGTTCCAGCAGGATCCGGATTTTCTCGGTCCTGTTCGCAAGGGCATTCTCCATGCCGTTTTTCAGGTCGGCGACCCGTTCCAGGAGGTCCTCCCGGACCTGCGACACCGCCTCCGCCGCGGCGGACGGGGTGGGCGCACGGTAATCGGCGGCAAGGTCGGAGAGGGCCGTGTCGATTTCGTGGCCCACCGCGGAGATCACCGGGATTTCCGATGCGGCGATGGCACGGACCACCTTTTCGCCGGAGAAGGGGAGGAGGTCCTCCAGCGACCCGCCGCCGCGGCCGACGATGAGGACGTCGGCGAGAGCGAACCTGTTTGCCCTCCGGATCTGGGCGGCGATGATGTCCTCCGCCTCGTCACCCTGCACGGGCGCGGGCAGCACCACCACGTGAATGCCGGCGTGGCGGCGCTTCAGGACCTTAAGAATGTCGCGGATCGCCGCTCCGGTGGGGGACGTCACGACACCGACCCGCTCCGGATAGAACGGCAGCCTCCTTTTCCGAGCAGGGTCGAAAAGTCCTTCCGCCGCGAGGCGCCGCTTGCGCTCCTCCAGCATAACCAGGATCGCGCCTTCCCCGGCGGGCTCCAGGCTTTCGCAGACGATCTGGTAGGAGCCGCGCTGGGGGTACACCGAAAGGCCTCCGCGGGCGACCACGAGTTTCCCGTCCGCGGGTACGAACGACAGTCGGGCGGCCCTGCCGCGGAACATCACGGCGGATATCATCGCGTCCCTGTCCTTCAGGGTGAAATACAGGTGTCCCGCGCCGGAGGGCCGGAAATTGGAAATTTCCCCTTCCACCGCAACGAGGGGCCAGGAGGCCTCCAG
>CAZGUL010000253.1:0-5099 GCA_964529055.1 uncultured Spirochaetaceae bacterium | reverse complement strand
CTTCAGGGAAATCAAGAACATCCTGAAGAGCCACGACAAGACCCCGGACCTGGTTTCGTGCAACGGTTTTTTCCGCCGGTTCCTGACCCGCTACCCGGAAAGCAGCTGCCTGTACGCGAAAATGCAGTACACCCACATCCTGGTGAACCAGATCAAGGGCGACAAGTACCGCAAGGCGTCAGCCCTGGAAGAGCTCTGGAAGGGACAGAACGGCGCCGCGTACTGGCCCGCGCCGGATGGGGGCCTGTACGACAACGCCCTGCGGAAATCGGCGTACGGCTCCCTGATCAGCGCCGAGAAGGTGACACGGGAGAAGGGGGTCTTCATCCCTTCCATCGTGACGGCGGATTTCGACATGGACTGCAGGACCGAGTACCTGTACCAGGGCAACGAAATGAACGCGTACGTCCACACCCTGGGCGGGCGGCTCTTCGAACTGGATTACCTGCCCGTTTCGTGGAATTACCTGGATACCATGGCCCGGCACCGGGAGGTCTTCCACGGCCCCTCCGCGGACGACCGGGGTTTCGACTCCTATTCCCGCCGCGCTTTCATCGACCACATCATACCCGATGGGACCACCATCGACGATTTCGACGCCTCCGGAATTCCGCTGAAATGGTCCTTCGTGGACGCACCCTTCGAGGTCATCAAGTGCGACCGGGACCACAGCGAGCTCGTTCTGGAGCACGTAGGGACCGCGGGCGGCGGCGACGGGTGCCGGATCAGGATCGTCAAGAAATTCATTTTCAAGCGGGCGTCGATCAACCTGTACTACACGGTGAAGAACATCGGGACTACTCCGCTGTCCTGCGTTTTCGCCACGGAACTGAACCTCTCGTTCCCGTCCAAGGACGAGGAGTGCCTGCGGATCTTCCGGCTGGCGGATGAAAAGCGCATTCCCCTGAGTCCGGAAAAGACGGAACTCGCGGACCTGTCGGGACTGCTCTTCGAGGACGGGGCAAACGAAACGTCGTTGAGCTTTTCGACCCTGGAGCCCGCCGATGTCTGGAGTCTTCCGGTGGAAACCCTGGCCCCGGGGCGGGAGGGCCTCAGGCGGATTTACCAGTCATCCTGCGTCGTTGCGCGTTGGAAGATGACCCTCGGTCCGCAGGAAGCCTGGGAAAACCGCCTCAACCTCAGGATGGATCCGCTGTAAGCCGCAGCCGGAGCAGGATCTCGTCGAGCCACGGACGTACGTCCGGATAATACCTGTCCTGGGCCAGAAGAAACTCCATGAAGCTGTCCTGGTACCGGGCCTGGAAGAAATAGGACTGGGCGCGGTAGAAACGCGCACGGGCGCGGGCGTCCTCCGACAGGTTCAATGCCGTGTAGTTGTCCAGGAGCCTTTCGGTTTCCCGCCATTTTTTCTCCCGGAAGGGACCGTCCAGTATCGTTTTCAGCGTGAAGTCCTCCTTCGCCGGGCCCGGCGTCCTGTCCGTTTCGAGAAGCCGGGGCTCCATGGGCCGGGGTGCGGGCTTTTCGGCCTTCGCGACCGCCGCGGCGGCGGCCCGTGCCGTCTCCGGCGGCAAGGTCCGGGGCGGAGGGACGGAGGCCCTTTCCGGCAGTCCGCCGGAGCCGGAAACCTGCCCGGACAGGATCAGGTACGGCAGCGGCACGGGCCGCCGGGCCGTTTCTTCCCTCCGGCCGGAGGCCCCGGGCGGCGCGGCTGTCCGCGGAGAGACGACCGCGGGCTGCGCGGGTGCGGCCGCGGACTGCGGCGTCTCCGCTCCGGCCGGCGCGGGGGCGGCCTGCGCGGCGGCCTGCCGGGGAATCTCCCTCTTCAGGGGAATTTCCGCCCCGCTTACGCTGGCGCTTTTTTCCGGCTCCAGCACGGCGGTTCCCGCGGCCCAGAGCCCGGCGTCCACCACAGCGTAGTAGTAGGGGATGCCGGGGACCGGATAGTCGGTGACCCGGGTTTCAGAACTCTTCAGCTTTTTCGCCGGTTTCAGCGCGGCGAGCCGTTCCGCCGTCAGGATCGGAGTCGTGCTCCGGTACACCAGGAGGTCCCTGTCGGCCCGGCTGGCTGCGAAGGTCACGGTGATGCCGTCCGCCTCCGGCTTCGCCCGGATGTCCGTTATCGCCGCGGCCAGGTCCGCCACGGGCATGGTGGTCAGCACCGGGACGGGCCTGTTCGTCGTGTTCCTGAACGGGATGAATATGTCGAAAATCCGCCCGTCCGCCTCGACCAGCACGGCGTAGTGGTATTCCCCCGGCTCGTTCGGAGCGTCGATGTAGTACTCCACCCCGGAGGCGACCTGCGCGACGGGCTGCGCGTCCCGGAAGCTTTCAGGCGTGATGTCCCGGGTGTGCCGGTAAACCACATACACGCCCGCCACGTCCGGGGAGTCCTTCCATGTCAGCTTGATCTGAGGACCCCGGACGGCCGCCTTGAGCCGCGAGACGAAGGGGGCGTACACCTCCGACGTTTCCGAGGTGAGGCGGGCGCAGACGAAGAGGGCCGCGAGGGCCAGGAGAACGAGCTTTTTCTTCATAACGATTATAATAATCGGCGGTTTCCGTCCGCGTCCATAGCGGGGGGCGCATTGTTTTTCGCCGCGTTTTCCGGTAGACTGGGGAAAACGGGAGGCCCACGTGATCGAAGACATAAGCCGGCTCATCGCGGATCTGGACGAAAAGATACTCGAAACCTGGAGGCATCTTTGACTCGGAAAAAATCCGGGTGGACATCCAGGACCTGGAACGGGAATCATCCGATCCGGACTTCTGGAACGACAGGGAGAAGGCCGAAAAGGACCTGACCCGGCTGAAAAGGCTCAAGGAAAAGATCGAACCCTGGGAAAAGCTCGTCGCCTCCATGGCGGAGCTCAAGGAACTCCACGCCCTCGCGGCGGCGGAGAAGGACGCGGCCCTCCTGCGGGACCTCGAAAAAAGCCTGGAAAACAGCGCCGCCGTCTACGACCGCCTCCGCATCTTCGAACTCCTGGGCGACGAGCTGGACGCGAGCCCCACGTTTCTGACCATCCACTCCGGCGCCGGCGGCACGGAAGCCTGCGACTGGACGGGCATGCTGCTGCGGATGTACACCCGGTGGACCGATCGCCGGGGTTTCAGGACCGAGATTCTCGACCTCCTGGAGGCGGAGGGCGGGATCAAGTCGGTGACGCTGCAGGTGACGGGGGAGTACGCGTACGGCTACCTGAAGGGCGAGACGGGGATCCACCGGCTGGTGAGGATTTCCCCCTTCGATTCCAACGCCCGGCGCCACACATCCTTCGCGTCGGTCTATGCGACCCCGGTCATCGAGGACGACATCGAGGTGGACATCCGGCCGGAGGACCTCCGGGTCGACACGTACCGGGCGTCCGGTGCGGGGGGCCAGCACATCAACAAGACCGATTCGGCCGTCCGGATCACCCACAATCCGACGGGCATCGTCGTCCAGTGCCAGAACGAGCGGAGCCAGATAAAAAACCGCTCCACGGCGATGAAGATACTCAAATCCCGGCTGTACGAGTATTACCGGGAGGAGAGGGACCGGGAAAACGCCGAAAGGGCCGTCGAGAAGAAGGACATTTCCTGGGGCAACCAGATCCGCTCCTACGTGTTCCATCCCTACAACCTGGTGAAGGACCACCGGACGAAGCATGAAACCGGAAACGTGCAGGCGGTGATGGACGGCTATATCGACGAATTCATCGAAGAGTACCTCCGGTTCAACTGGAAGGTCGGCAACAAGGCCTGAAGGGGGGAGGGGTGATGCGGTCCGTTCCCGCGCTGCTGCTGGCCGTGTTTATCGCCGCCGTCCCCGCACGGGGGCAGACGACGGTCCCGGCCGTTCCGGCTGCCCCGGTCGTACCGGCCGCGCCCCAGCCCCCGGGAACCCCGGCGAAAACCCCGCCGGGCGAGGTTTTTCCGCCCCGGGACGACCGGGAGGAGGCCGTTCTCGGCGTCGCCGAATTCCGGCTCCTGGGCGAGGGTTTCCGGGACAGGTACCTGGGCAGGAACATCGCGAGGCTGCTGGCGGAGAAGGCGTCCGGGATCGGGACCCACTACATAAGCGACGCGGAGCGCGATTCCCACGCGGCCGGGACCGCCGCCGCCGCCCGCCGGAAAATCCTGAAAAACCTGGACGAGGTTCTCGGCCGGCGCAGCGCCCTCCTTTTTTCCGGATCTTCCGGCGGGAAAGCCGCCGGCACGGCAGGCGCCGCCGGGCTCGACGCCGCTGCGGCCGCCGCGCGGGAAAAACTCGCCGTCCTCGACCGCCTCGTCCCGGCGGACATCCCGGTCCGGCGGGAGAAAAGGCTCAAGGCCCCCGCGCCGGGCGCCGACGGGGAAACGCTGCTTCCTCCGGTCATGAGCCCGGCGCTGGCCGCCGAGAAGGCCGGTGCGGACTACCTGCTGTACGGCACCGTCCAGGAGGAGGCGGAAGGTTACTTCACCGCGACGGCGTTCCTTTACGGCGCCACTGCCGGCATGGGCCTGTACTCCGCCCGGGCCACCGGCCTCTACACGGAGACGGACCGTGTCGTCAGCGAGCTTTTCCTGAGCCTTGCCGCCGCGATCGCCGGCCGGCCCTGGGCCGTGCTGGACATAACCGCCGGGCCGCGGGACGCGGGGGTGTTCGCCGACGGCGTTCTGGTCGGAATCGGAAAGGGCAGGCTCGCCTACGTTCCGCCGGGGACCTACCGGATCGAGGTCGCGGCGAAGGGCTTCGAAACCCGGGAGGAGACCGTGACGCTGGCGCCCTTCGCGATGGAGGAACGGACATTCACGCTCGAGCCCCTGGAGGCGCGGCTCTTCACCGTGAGCTCCGACCCCCCCGGCGCGGATGTCTACCTCGGGTCCGTCCGGCTCGGCTCGACACCGCTGGACATCCCGCTGGACCGGCCCCGCGGGGTCCTCCGTCTCGAGGCGGAGGGACACCGGACGAAGGCCGTGGCCTTTCCGCCGCCCGGCGGGGGGGACGCGGAGTTCCACATTCTTCCCCGGGACATCTTCACGTGGAAGGAAAGGATCGAATCCAAGAGGAAAAGCTTCTACCGGGCCTTCGGGTGGTTCGTCCTGAGCCTGCCGGTGCCGGTCCTGCTGAACGGCTGGTACCAGAACGAGGTGTTCGGCTACCTGCAGTACACCAC
>CAZGUL010000252.1:0-5134 GCA_964529055.1 uncultured Spirochaetaceae bacterium | reverse complement strand
GCCCCCTCCTCCCTGAAATAGGTGTCGGAGTCGGTGATATAGCGGCCCTTTTTGTCCACCGCGAAACCTTCGGGGATGGGCTTTCCCTCCCAACCGAACTTGCGGAGCTTGTTCGCGATGGCCATCGTCGGGGCCATGTCCAGCACGAAGGGATCGTGACTTTTCGCCGGAGCGGCGAACGCGATGACGTTGTTACCCACCAGCCTGCCGGTTCCCCCCGGCCCCGCGACCGTGGAGCCTCCGGAGGAAAAGTGCAGCCCTATCATGTTCCGCTCCGCCGCCATGCGGACGTAATACGTCCCGGCGCCGCAGTGGTTGCTGTTGCAGGCCGTCACCCAGCCGGAGCCGGACTCCCCGGCCATCGCGATCGCCTCCGTCATCGCCCTGTGGCCGACGACGAAGCCCAGTCCGTTGTCCCCGTCAACCGACGCGGTGGTGGGGCTTCCCCGGCGAACCGCGATGTCCGGTCTGGCCTTGATGGCGCCGCCGCGGACCTTCGCGTAATAGTAATCGTGGAAATTGAGGATACCGTGGCTTTCGATTCCCCGGAGGTCCGCGTCGACGAGCATTTCCGCGGTCGTGTCCGCGTCAGCGTCCGGTACCCCGACCTTCCGGAGGGCGGCGGACATGAACCGCCGCAGACCGGCGGGATCGGCTTTCATTTTCACATCACTCATCCAGCATCCTCCCTCTTCTCACCCGATGTAATCGTCCAGCTTGAGGCCCAGGCCGGCCCCGGTGTCCGCGAGTTCCTTCACGGTGGTTTCGGAGAGCTCGACGCCTTCCTTGGCCGCCCGGAGCGACGCGAGATGTTCGATTTCCCCGGGCACGTAAATGCGTTCCACCCCGTCGGCCCGCGGGCAGGCGTGGACCTGCTCGACGTAATCGTCCATGGCGTCCAGAAATTTTTCCCGGGGCATGAAGGCCGAGATGTCCAGGGCCCCGAAAACGTGGCCGATGCCCTGGGGTTTGCCGGTGCCGCTGTACAGGTGCCCAACGTCGGCAAGGTACTTCGAGCCCGACAGGAGCCCGCTCAGGATGTCGATGACCAGTGCGAGGCCGGAGCCCTTCGCTCCCCCCAGCGGGGCGAGGAGCCCCTTCAGGGCGACCTCAGGGTCGGTGGTTTCCTTTCCGTCCAGGTCCAGGGCCCAGCCCGGGGGCAGGGGCTTCTTCTTCTGGGCGTACAGGATGATCTTGCCCCGGGCCACGGTTGTGCTTGCCATGTCGATGACGAAGGGAAGTCCGCTCCCCGTGGGGATGGCCACCGACAGGGGGCTGGTGCCCACCAGGGCTTTTTTGCCGCCCCAGGGGGCCACCGTCGGGTTCGCGTTGGACAGGGCGAAACCGACGACTCCCCGGGAGAGCCCCTTCATGGAGTAGTACGCCGTCACGCCGAAGTGGTTGCTGTTTCCCACGACGGCGAGACCGATGCCGTGTTCCAGCGCGGCTTCCACCGCGGCGTCGGCCCCGAAGGAGGCCGCCGCCTGGCCCAGGGCGTTCTTTCCGTCGATCCGGACAACGCCGCCCTTCCGTCCGAGCACCTCGGGCCGGGCCTTCGGGTCGATCCCCCCGTCGGCGATGCGCTTGGCGTAGATCGGCAGCTTCGAGATGCCGTGGGACTCTATCCCGCGAAGGTCCGCGAAAAGGAGGACCTCCGCGGCCGTTTCGGCGTGGTCCCGGGGGACCCCCGCCTTTTCCAGAACGCCGGCGGCGAACCGGCGCAGTTTTTCGGCGTTCGCTTTCATCGCTCTAGATGAGCTCCATCTGCTTCAGGATCTTCTTGAGCTGTTCCCGCTCGTCGGCGCTCATCGGGCCCACCGGATCGAAACAGGGGCCGGCCTCTATGCCCTGCAGCTCCAGGCCTTCCTTGATGACCGTCGGGAAGGTCCCCAGGGTGAAGGCGATCCGGAGGGGAGCCAGCTTGAACTGGGCCTCCAGGGAGCCCTTGACGTCGCCGGCCATGTACTTGTCGTAGATGTCGGCGCAGATCCGGGGAGCCACGTTCGCGCAGGCCGCCACCGCGCCGGCGCCGCCGTAGCAGAGGCAGGCGTGGATCAGGGTGTCCCGGCCGATCATGACGTGGAAGTTCTTGTCACGGGTCAGCCGGATGTATTCCGCCGTCAGGGTCATGTCGCCGGTGGAATCCTTGATGCCCACGATGTTCTTTATGCTCGCCAGCTTGACCGCCGTGCCGGTGGTGATGGTCACGCCCGTCTTGGGCAGGTTGTTGTACAGGATGATCGGGAGCTTCGTGGAATCTGCGACGGTCTTGAAGTGGGTGTACAGCTGGTCCTGGTTCGGGCTGATGAACATGGGGGTCAGGACCGACAGGGCGTCAATGCCGACATCCTCGGCGATCCCGGCGAGCTTGACGCTGCCGCGGGTCGTGATGTGGTTCGCTCCCGCGTAGACCGGAACGCGTCCTTTCACCTGGTCCTTCGTGATGGCCAGTATGTCCCGGTATTCCTCATCGGACAGGGCGTAGAATTCGCCGGTTGTGCCGATGGCGAAAATCCCGTGCACCCCGCCCTTGATCAGGTATTCGACAAGCTTCCGCAGCGCCTTCTCATTGACCTTCCCCTTCTTTGTCAGCGGGGTGATCATCGCGGGCAGTACGCCCCTGGGTGTGAAATTCATACAGTCTCCTTCATCTGTGTGTGTATTCAACAAGCCGGAAAATTCCGGCCTGCCGGATTAAAACCGGCGGCCGTACCGGAAACCCGTCGGGACCGGAAAAAGTCCTTGACTGATTTCTGATACATCAGGTATCATAAAGCATTATGAAAAATATTTCAAGGAGGAATTCTGTGAAAAAACTCATCGCGCTTCTGGCCTTCGCCGTCGTGCTGGGCACGGCGGTTTTCGCGGCGGGAAAGGCGGAAAAGGCCGATCCCGGTCTGGACTGGCCGAAAAAGCCGATTCAGATCGTCGTTCCCTACAACGCCGGCGGAGACACGGACTTCAACGCCCGGGCCTACGCGAAGTACCTGGAAAAGGAACTCGGCCAGCCTGTCGTCATCGTCAACGTGTCGGGCGTGGGCGGGACCCTGGGCAGCAGGAAGGTCAGGGACGCCGCTCCCGACGGGTACACGGCCCTCTTCTATCACTCGGCGGTCCTGATCAACCAGATCACCGAGATGGTCCCCTACGGCTTCGAGGATTTCGAGATGTGCGCCGTCGCGGCGATGAACCCGGGCAACGTCATCGCGGTCAACGCGAAGGCCCCGTGGAAAAACCTGAAGGAACTCGTCGAGGATTCCGTCAAAAGGCCGAACGAGATCAAATTCGCCGCCGACATCGGCGGGACCACCTACGTCATGGCCATGCAGTTCGTGGCCGCCGGCGCGAAGGTCAACGTCGTCGACGCGGGAAGCTCCACCGCACGGAACGCGGCGCTGAAGGGCGGACACATCGACATCATCCCGAACCCCTACGGCCCGACGAAGCCCTTCCTGCAGAGCGGCGACTTCCGCGCCCTGGGCGTCACCACGAGCAAGCGCCATCCCCGGTTTCCGGAAATTCCAACCTGCATCGAGCAGGGCTACGACGTGAACGTGGAAATTCCGTACTTCATGGCTTTCCCGAAGGGGACCCCGAAGGCGATCGTGGACAGGATGTCCAAGGCCATCGAGAAGATCGCCACCACCAACGCGGACTACGCGGCGGACATCGCGAAGGCCTACGATCAGGTCCCGTTTTTTCTGGACGCCGGAAAGGCCGTGGAGTTCTTCACGAAGCAGAAAGCGGAAATGGCCAAGTACAAATCGCAGCTGATCGCGAAATGAGATTAATCCGGAGCGGCGCCCCGCCGCTCCGTGCAGGGTTCGCGCGCCCGCCGGATCACCGGCGGGTTTTTTATTTTTTTCGTCCGGGTCAGGATTCCATCAGGTCCGCGAGGAGGACGCCCTCGCCCGCCGGAACGGGCCGGACGACCCGGCGGCCCAGGGCGGCTTCCCACAGCTCCGGCGGCAGACCGGGACGGAGGTTTTTCTCCGAGCGGAGCAGGGCTGTGTTCTCTTCCGTCAGGATTTCTCCGGCGGCGATGTCCCGCAGGGCATGGACGCTCCTGTTGGTCGTCGCGTAATTGTCCGCCTCCGCGGTGGCGAGCCGCTTAACGCCGTCGCCCAGCGCCGCCTTCACCCTCCCCGGACCGTACGCGGCCTCCAGCGCCTCGACGGCCTCGGCCTTCCGCCCCGCGGCGAGCTCCGTTTCCGCCGCCCGTATCTCCCGGACCATTTTCCCGAAATCTCCGGGGGGAAGCGCGATGGGATCGTCCAGGCCGGCGCCGCTTCGTTCCAGCGTGAAATGCTTTTCCACGATTTCCGCCCCTTCCAGCACGGCAAGAACCGGCACCAGAACCGGGTCCCGGGAATGGTCCGACACGCCGGCGGGAAGGCCAAGCACCGCGGCCAGGTTCGGAATGACCCGCAGGTTGTACTCCTCCTCCGGGGCGGGATACGCGGTGACGCAGTGCAGGAGCGAGAGCGGCGGGAGCCCGACAGCGGCGCGGGCCGGGACGGCATCCGCGGCAGCGCCGGCACGGAGTACTTCGACGGCCCGCTCCAGGTCGCCCAGGGTGGAAACGCCGGAGGAAAGGATGACTGGCCGCCCGAAGGACGCGACCCTGCGCAGGAGCGGGAAATGGTTGACCTCCGGAGAGGCGATCTTGAAGACCGGCGTGCCGATGTCCCGGAGCATGTCGGCGCTGCGGACCCCGAAGGGTGAGCAGATGAAGAGAAGTCCTTTCGCCTCCACCGCTTCTTTCAGCCCGGCGTAGAACTCCGGCGGCCGCTCAAGCGCCCGGAACCGGTCGTACAGGGGAATGCGGCCGCCGGGAAGGTCGACGAAGCCGGCGTTGGGGTGGAGAATCTCATCGGCGATGACGATCTGGAATTTCGCGGCGTCGGCGCCGGCATCCGCCGCGGCCGCGACGAGCTCCCGGGCCCGGCCGATGTCACCCCCGTGGGAGGTTCCGATCTCGGCGACGACGAGCACGCCGCCGCGGCCTTTCCGGGCGGGAGCCTTGCCGGCGGTCATGGCGCGGCGTCAGCCCCGGGGCCCGATGCGATCGAACCCCGTGTACGGCACGAGCCGCGGCGGGATCCGCACGGAGCCGTCGGCCTGCTGGAAGTTT
>CAZGUL010000251.1:0-5145 GCA_964529055.1 uncultured Spirochaetaceae bacterium | reverse complement strand
GGGCGAATAGCCGTAGGCGCCCGAGACCAACTGCGTAAAGAACGCGGAAACCGTCGTCTCCCGTTATTCAGGCACCCACGCGGCCGACAGGGCCCGGCTCATCCTCGGAAACCTTGCTTTTCAGAAAAAGGACTGGGAAAGGGCCGCGTCAGTGTGGACTGATCTGGCCGACGGGGCGCCAAAAAGCTATATGGCGCCGATAGGGCTCCTCAACGCGGCGTCGGCCTGGGAAGAGGGCGGCAAACCGGAAAAGGCCATCGAGGCCCTTGCGCGGGTCGTTTCGGCATACCGGCAGACCTTACCCGAAACGCCCCGGGCTCTTTTCGCCCTGGGTCGGTTGTCGGAAAAACTTGAAGCGAACGACAAGGCGGCGGGTTATTACAACGAACTCATCGACGGGTATCCCGGGAGCAGTTGGACAAAACTCGCCCGGGACCGTATAATCTATCTGCAGGTTCGGAACAAGATCCCGAAATAGAGGCCCATCCACGGGAGGATTTCCATGGCGGCAAAAAAGCAGAGACCGAAAATTCTTGAAACAAAATATTTCGGAATCGTCATCGGCGCCGCCGTCATCGTGGTCCTGCTCGCGCTTCAGAATTTTACACTCATACCGGAGAGGCTCGAGCTGAAAATGCTCGACCTGCATTTCAGCCTGAAGGAAACGGTGCGGGGACGCAGCGAACAGGAGGGCGTCGTTTTCGAGGCCCGCAATCCCGATATTTCTCCGGACATCCTCATCGTGGGGGTGGATTTCAACAGCCTGAGCCGCTTCGGAAAGTGGCCTTTCCCCCGGTATCGTCACGCGAATCTGCTGGACGGTTTCGCCCGGATTCAGAACCAGGAGGAACGGGAACGCGCCGTATTTCTTGACTTCTTCTTCATCGAACCGGACGACAAGGCCTTTGACGACGCGCTCCTGACCGAAAGCATCAGAAACCACGGACGGGTGTTCCTCGAAACCGTTCTGGAAATAAACCCTCCGCCGTCCGGCATGGAGGCGGAGTTTTTCGGCAGGCAGAAAGCCCTCTACCAGGCGTTCGGATTTCCCGGAAAAATTCTCGGTCAGTGGGACAGGGTGCCGCCGTATTTCGGTCTGCAGCCGCCGCTCAGACCGTACGGCGTGGCGGGCAGGGGATACGGGCATGCCAATTACATGGACGATTACGACAAGATATACCGCCGGCAGGGACTCGTCGCCAGATCCTCGGAGCTCGTCGAAAACCTGCGGTTCGAAGACCTCACGCCCGGCTATCCGCTCCAGAGGGAATCGTTCGAGTGGCTGGGATGGTTCGATACCCACGGTTTCGAACATACCGTTCCGTATCCCATAACCGACGAAGTCCTGGAGAGGCTTTCAAAAGACCTGAAAGCCGACGCTCCCCAGAAGGCCGAAGACACCGACAAGGACGGAAAGCCGGACACGTTTTATTACGTTATCAGAAAATACCGCGACCATTTCGTTCCGTCCATCACGTTGTCCCTCGCACTGGAGTATTTCAACAGAAAATATTCGGACATCGAGGTGGTCATCGGAAAACACATACGAATACCATCCCCCCGGTATTTCGACCGGAAAACGCAGACCTGGGGTCCCTACCGGCTCGAAGTCAAGGCTCCCCGGTATGATGCCGCGGGAAAGGAGATCGAGCCCGGCGTCTACAAGGAGATGGAAGAAATCGTAATTCCCATTGACGAAAACGGCGAAATGCTGGTCAATTTCATGGGTGTTCCGTCTTCCGCATCCCCCGGCGGGCATCAGACATTTCCCGTCCGCTCCTATGCGGAATACGCCTCCCGTGTACCGGGAACGGACCCGGCCGGCTGGCCCAGGACCAAGGCGCTGGGCAACAAAATCGTCATGGTGGGTCCTTTCGCGGAAGGCATGGCCGCGGACCAGAAACCGACTCCGTTCGGCCTCATGTACGGCGTCGAAATCCACGCCAATGCGCTGAACACGATCCTGATGAACAAATTCCTGCACTACGCGCCCGGTTGGATCGACGCGGCCGTTCTCTTCGTATTCGTTCTGATCATCGCGTTCATCGCCTCCCGCCTTTCGACGGTCTGGTCGTTCGCCGCCGCCGTGGCGCTGATTTTCGTCTATCTGCTCGTCACGACCCTCATTTTCGACGAATTCGCCTTCATTCTCAATTTTTCCAGCCCAGCCCTGGGAGTTATCCTCGCCTTCATCAGCGTCGTCGTATACCGGGCGATGACGGAGGAAAAGGACAAACGCCGGATCCGCGAAATGTTCGGCAAATATGTCAGCCCGAAGGTCGTTGATCAGATCCTCGCGCACCCGCCGGAACTCGGCGGAGTGGACAAGGAGCTTACTGTATTCTTTTCCGATATCCGGGGTTTCACGACCATGTCGGAAAGCATGACTCCCCAGGAACTGGTGAACCACCTGAACGTTTACCTGACGGCGATGACGGACATCATCCTCGATTATCGGGGAACGCTGGACAAGTACGTCGGCGACGAAATCATGTGCTTCTGGGGAGCGCCCCTGCCTCAGGAGGAACACGCGATAATGGCGTGCAAATGCGCCCTGAAACAGATGCAGGTCCTCGGCGAGCTCAACGCCGGCTGGCCGCCGGAACGGCGCATCGACATCGGCATCGGCATCAACTCGGGGGTGATGACCGTCGGCAACATGGGCTCCCTGGGCCGCATGAATTACACGCTTATGGGCGACAACGTCAACCTCGGAGCCCGGCTCGAAGGAACGAACAAGCAGTACTACACCCACATCATCATGAGCGAATACACCTACGGGCTCGTGAAGGAGAGGGTGGTGGCGCGCGAACTGGACAACATACGGGTAAAGGGAAAAAACCGGCCGGTGGTCATCTACGAACTGCTCGATGTGATCGAAGGCCTGGACGCTCCGAAAGACGACGGGAATGGTAAAAACAACAGGGAATAAAAACCGCATCGTGTTTTTGAGCGTAATGGTCTTCTTGTTCTCCGCCTGCGGACTCCAGGATCTGGTCTATCTCGCGCCGATCGAGGAATACCGCATACAGGGCGGATGGCCGGCGCCCAACTATTTAGATTTTTTCCATAACACGGACAACGACGCCCAGGAATTTTTGGGATACGAGATTTTTTACAAATTTTATCGTGAGGACTCAGATACGCTGGCTCAGGACGTCGTTAACGATAAAAATTATTTTTACGAAAAGTATATCCGGACCTACAGCGACATAACCGGCCGCGGTTTTTTCCGGATGAACAGGAACATCGACAGGCTGACGCCGCTGGTGAATATCTTGTATACCGATTCCGTGAGCAGGAAGATCCGCATCAATTTCGTTGGTCTGGACATTTATCCCACGGATCCCGTGCTGGAATTGACAGTGTTTGAGAACGACGGAATAACGGCAAAAGAAAATTTCTACCTGAAAAGGGACGTTATCGACAACCTGGTGGACGACGAATTGAAGGATTTTATCCCGTCGGAAATCGTCGCCGGCGACTCGGATGTCGCAAGCATGCCTGCGGGTTTCAACGCCGCGGGAAAAGGACTTGTCATATCGGTTTGCGTCGTGGCGTACGGCTGGAGCATAGACAGCGGCCCGCTTTTCAGCGAGGTGATTTTCCTGAATTCCAGCGCGGACAACGCGATGAGAATACGTTTCAACTGAATTTCAGAGAAAGGTTGGCAGGATGTCTACATATTATTTCACGTTCGGGCTCACATACATTCTTATCGGTTTTTGCGTGGCAATGGTTTTCCATTACGGGTTAAAAAAATCCTTTGTGGGAAGGCTCTGGGGGGGCGTCGCCGTGGGAATCGCCGGGTCCTTTATCGGCGGATTCGTCGGCCATTTCTTCAAGGACATAATTTACATGCTGACCCATGTGTTCGGCTCGATCAACATTTTTCCACCCCTTATTTCGGCGTTCCTCGTTCTCTGGGTTTTCAACAGGATCAGCAACACCCCGGAAGATTTTTAGTAATTTCAGCGGACGATCGATCCGACGAAGAGGATTCTCACCCCCCCCTATAATACTACCGATAAGGAATATTCGGTCTACCAGAAAAGGGTTCTACGTCCGCCTCACCAGGATTCGCTTTTATGGCCTTCTACTTCAGGTATGTTTTTATTTTTCGAACCGTATAATTTTCGGTAATGACGGGCCCAACGGTTTCTTTGAAAATGGATACGAATCCCCTTCCGTTTTCTTCCGAAAGAAATTCGATATGGACATTTTTCCCGTCGTGTTCTTTTATGGAAAGTCGAGGAATCTTTTCCAGGAGCGGCAAGATCGTTTTCAAAATATCTTCCGAAATAAATGAAATCATATAGTGTCCGCCCGTATAGCGGGACATGAGAGATGAAGGTTTTTTCTCCCCTTCGCGGAACGAAATGTCTTCTACTCCTGTTATGGACAACCCTTCGGGGAGATTCTGGTTCATTCTTTCCATAAAACCATCCGGATCGATTGGTGTCACGGAATCGAAAGAAAAAAGCTCGTCGTAAGAAGACATTCCCACAGGCAGAGGCTGAGCAAATTCCATGACAGGTTTCGGGTTAAAACCTTCGGTAAATCGTGGCCTGAAGCCCGACCTCAGAAGGCTCCGTTCCATGACGGTAAGGAGGCTAAGGTGGGGAAGAAACGCGGCCTTTCCCATTTTTGTATAACGGCAGAAATGGCGGAAATAAGTTTTTTTCTCCGAAGCATCAACCGATGGTACGCTCGGAGTGACCGCGGTAGCCAGGTTTTTAGCGTCAAAAGGTTTCAGGTTTGACGTGCAGCATCCGCACGGATGATCACAGGGATCGGTGCAGGCACCTGTAAGAAGGTGTTCGCGGTGTTTTTCACGTTCCGAGAGCAGGAATTTTGCCGTCACTCCCAGATCGACCTTGTCCTGCCAGGGGGGGGGCGTTTCGGGGGAACGCGGACTGCACGTAATGGATTCAACGTCCCATCCTGCTTCGGCAATGACGGTTCTCCAGACATCGGCGGATGATCTGTCCTCCCATGCGTCGAAACGTGCGCCTCTTTCCTGTGCAGCGATAAGGAGCTCCCCCACCCTTTCGTCCCCCCGGGAGATTATCCCCTCGAGGAAGCTTTGAAACGGTGAATGATAACTGACTTTGACCGAGGGGAAACGGGAAAGGTTTTTCTTTA
>CAZGUL010000250.1:2710-5147 GCA_964529055.1 uncultured Spirochaetaceae bacterium | reverse complement strand
CTTCGCCACCTTGTCGAAGGCCTCCCCGCAGGCGTCGTCGATGGTGGTTCCCAGAACGGATATGTCGTCGAAGTCCTTCACGACGGCGATCAGCGTGTGGCCGCCGGACACCAGGAGACCCAGGTAGGGATACGGGATGTCGTTTTCGATGTGCGGCGCGAAAAGGTGAGCCCGGACGTGGTCCACCGCGACGAAGGGGATGCCCCTGCCGTAGGCGAGCGCCTTGCCGAAGGCGAGGCCCACCAGGAGTGCCCCCAGCAGGCCGGGGCGGCCCGTTACGGCGACGCCGTCGATGTCCCCGATAGTCAGCCCCGCCTCCCGGAGGGCCCGGGCGTAGACGGGAAGGATCCACTCGGTGTGGGTCCGGGAGGCGATTTCCGGAACGACGCCGTTGTACGGGCGGTGGTGCTCGGTCTGGGTGGCCACGACGTTGCTGAGGATCCGGCGCCCGTCCTCCAGGACGGCGACGGCGCACTCGTCGCAGGACGTTTCAATTCCGAGGATCGTCACCTGCGGGATCTCCCTGGAGAAGTTCGGCCAGCGGGTAAAACCGGTAGCCCTCGTCGAGAAGGTCCGGGTAAACCTCCATAAGGACCTCCGCGAGCTCGGAACACCAGACGTGGCCGATCATCACGGCGTAGCCCCTTTTCTCCGCCAGAACCTTTCCTTTTCCCACGGCCTCCAAGATGGACGCCTTGCTTTTTTCGTTATCCAGAAACACGCTTCTCTCCAAAAACGGTACATTCAGGCTTTTCGCCACATGCCTTCCCGTCGTCAGCGCGGTGGTCCCGCTGTCCAGGAAAAACATAGTGTTTTTCTTCAGCGTCCCCAGGACGGCCCGCATGATCCTTTCGTCCGCGGTCGCCCGGGACCCCATGTGATTGTTGGCGCCGACGGCGCCGGGCAGCGAAGCTATGTGGGACGAAACCAGCCGCGCGACGGTTTCGTCCGTCATCCGCGTATACACGGCCCCCGGTCCCGGGTTCTCGCCGCCCTCCGCCTCCATGGGAAGGTGCAGCAGAAGCTCCTTGCCGGCGGCCCGGACTTTCCGCGCCGCCTCCGCGCTGCCGGGAAGCCCCGGCAGGACCGACACCGCCAGCGGCCCGGGAAAGCGGAGAAAAGCCTCCAGGGCGCCGTTGTCGTATCCAGCGTCGTCGATGACGAACGCCAGACGTCCCCGGGCCGCCCGCGGCCGCACAGTTTCCGCGGCGGGCCGGGTCTTTTCCGGCGCCGCCTCCGGGCGGGACACGAACAGGTGGGCCGTGAGCCAGACGATGCAGACGAAGCACACGGCGAGGTAAACGCCGAGAATGGTCTTTTTGCTGTCGGGCTTTTTCACGCTTTTCCGGACGCGGGGCACGGGCACAAGTTATGCATAAAACGCTTCAAGGTCAAGGGCCCCAAACCGCCGGGGAATTCCCCGGCGGCCCGGCCGCCGTCACCGGCGGCGTCAGTTGTAAATGTAGTCCCGGAGAGGCTCGGCCTGTTCCTTCAGCTTGCGGATGGCCCGCATTTCGATCTGGCGGACCGTTTCGGGGGAAATGCCCATTTCGCTGGAAATCTTTTTCAGCGTATAGCGCCTTCCGCCGTAGAAGGAAAAGCGGTACAGGAGAATTTTTCTTTCGTTCTCCATGAGCTTCTCGAGAAACTTCATCGTGTCCTCGTACATGACTTTTTCCATTAATTCCGTGTCGGGGCTGAAGGTGTAATCCTCGTACACGTCATGCAGGGTGCCCGCGTCGGGATTGATTTCGCTGTCCAGCGACACCATCGTGTTCGCCAGGTTCATGATTTCCAGCACGTCCTTCTTTTTCATCCCCACGTCCCTGCAGATTTCCTCCACCGAGGGTTTCCGCATCAGAACCTGGCTGAGGGATGTGTAGGTCTTCTGGATTTTCCGCAGGGCGTCCTCCTTGCGGTGGGGCAGCCGGATGGGCCGGCGCTTGTTCGACAGGGACCGGGTTATCGCCTGCTTGATCCACCAGGAGGCGTATGTGCTGAACCGCACTTCCTTGCGGTAGTCGTATTTCGTCGCGGCCTTCAGGAGGCCGATGTTTCCTTCCTGGACAAGGTCCATGAGACTCACGTCGGAGCTCACGTAATTCTTCGCGATCTTCACCACCAGCCGGAGGTTCGCCTCGATGAGCCGTCGCTGGGCTTCTTCGTCGCCCTTCTGGATGCGCCGGGAAAGCTCGAGCTCTTCCTCGTAGGAAAGGAGCGGCGTGTTTTTTATCTGGGCGAAATACGCCTGAAGGCTGTCGTCGGTGATCACGCAATCTTTCTGCTTTTCTTTCATACATTCTCCCGGCGTATAACATTGCAATTTATGTGCCATTTATTTAAACCGGAGGAACAGACAGACTTAATTCTTTCCATTACAAATATTTGGAGGGAAAAAAAAGAAATCCGGCGCTCGCTGCGGCGCCGGAACAGTCTA
>CAZGUL010000250.1:0-2700 GCA_964529055.1 uncultured Spirochaetaceae bacterium | reverse complement strand
CTTTTGCATACAGAGAACAGGGCTCTCATACGGAGCTTTTCATGAATTTATCGCCGATCCCCTGAACTGGTTGACAAGAAGGTCCGCAATCCCGAACGAGCCGGTTTTTGCCATGATCCTGGCGCGCTCGTCGTAGAGCATGTCCTCGAAGATGTTTTCCGCCATGCCGCCGTCTGTCAGACCCGTTTTGGCCACCGTCTTGCGCATGGCGTCCAGCATCTGCTTGATAAAAATGGCCTCGAAATCCCGGCAGACCTCCCTCAGTTTGGCGTCTTCGGCGCGCGCGAGGAGGGCTTCCTTGTCCCGCGCCGCGGTCACCCTGGTTTCACTATACCGCAGAAGTCCTTTTTCAACCGTCATAATTTATTTTTTCACCTTTTCAGATTGGCCGCGATGCCCAGCATCGTGTCGGAAGTCTGGATCGCCTTGGAGTTGAACTCGTAGGCCCTCTGGGCCACGATCATGTTGACCATTTCCTGGACGATGGAAACGTTGGACATTTCGACGAAACGGTGCAGGGTCTTTCCCATGCCGTCGAAGCCCGGACGTCCCGCGATGGGGTCCCCGGACGCGGCGGAAATCTTGTAGAGGTTCTCCCCCACCGCCTGGAGCCCCGTGGGGTTCACGAAGCGGTACAGCTCGAGCTGGCCCACCAGGATCGGGTCGTCGTTTCCCGGCACCTTCACCGTGACCCGGCCGTCCTGGGAGACCGCGACGGACTCGCGGATGAAGTTTTCCGGAAGGATTACCTCCGGAATCAGGCGGTAGCCGCCGGAGGTCACGAACTGCCCGTTGGAATCGATCTTGAAGGCCCCGTCCCGGGTGTAACCGTAGGAGCCGTCGTACAGCATGACCCGGAAAAAGCCCTCGCCCTCGACGGCAAGGTCGCTGACGTTGCCTGTGTTCTGCAGGGACCCCTGGGTGAAGATTTTCTGCGTCGCCGCGACCTTCACCCCGTGGCCGACCTGGACTCCCGTGGGCACCAGGGTGGCCTCGGTGGCGGGGGTGCCGGCGAGCTTCTTTGTCTGGTATATGAGGTCCTCGAAATCTGCCCGGTTTTTCTTGAAACCCGTCGTGTTGACGTTGGACAGGTTGTTCGCGATGGTGTCGATGTTGAACTGCTGGCCCGTCATTCCCGACGCGGCCGTCCACAGGGATCTTACCATATTCCTACCGCTCCTTCATGCATCGCTCAAATCCGGATCGCTTCATTCAGAAGCTTGCCGAGAAGACTGTCGTGTGTCTGTATGGACTTCTGGTTGGCCTCGTAGGCCCGGTTGACCTCGATCATCAGCACCATTTCGGTGACCGGGTTGACGTTGGACCCCTCGACGAAGCCCTGCCGCACCTTGGGCCGCCTGTCCGCGGAGATGATGTCCGCCGGGCCGGATTCCTCGGTGTCCTTCCACAGGGACGAACCCTGTTTCTTCAGGTATCTGTCCCTTTTAAAGTCCACCACCTGGAGCCGGTCAAGCAGGACAGTCTCGTCCCACTCGTTCTCGGTCTTCGACACCAGCCGGGTGTCGTCGTCCTGGAAACGGCGGTTGATGAAGATCCGGCCGTCCTGGTCCACCACGAAGTTGTTGGCCTTGATTTTTATCGGTTCGCCGGATTCGCCGAGGACCGGAAAGCCCTCCTTCGTGACCAGGAGACTCTCCGGCCCCAGCGTGAAGGAGCCGTTCCTGGTGTATCTGTCCCCTTCCGGCGTCCGGACGGCGAAAAACCCCTTCCCCTCCAGGGCCATGTCGAAATCGTTGTCGGTTTCCTTGAAGGCCCCCTGGGTGAAGACGGTGTACACCTCGTTCGTTTCGACCCCCGTGCCGAGACGGCCCACCACCGGGGCGATGTCCACCGACCCCATGGGGATTTTGCGCACCCCGTCGTCGTCCATCCGCCGGATAAGCAGTTCCGGGAATGCCTTGAAGACGACGGTGTCCCGCTTGTAACCCGAGAGGTCCACGTTGGCCAGATTGTTCGCCACGGCGTCCATGCGGTGGAGTTCCGCCTTCATGCCGCAGGCGCCCGTGTATAGTCCTCGAATCATACATAGATTATCGGCGGCCCCGGGGAATCCTTAATTCTTACCCGTCCTAGTTGATTTTTTTCCCGGGATTTGTATACTACAGAACGATTACGCGCCAGAATAGCTCAGGGGTAGAGCAACGCTCTCGTAAAGCGTGGGTCGGCGGTTCAATTCCGCCTTCTGGCTGCCGACGCCGCCTCGGGTCTCCGGGGCGGTTTTTTTTTCACGTCCCCGCTTCACGAAACAACAATTTATCATGCGTAATCTCTTTTTATATTATCGATATTTACAGCCCCATATCCGGATAATTACATGTACAGGAGTCCAGCGGCACGTTCTACATCGACGTAATCACGGTAACGGAGCTGTGGAAGATTTATCGGCCGCCTCCACTGCCCCGCGCACGGGACACTGTTCCGGGGCGGCCCGGTTTCACCACCGTAAGGCACCGTCTCGTGGTCAATTCATGCAACCTCAACCGGGATCTCCGGGTACTACCGGTATGAAACTTCGTATGCTTTCCGACTTTTTCCGCCTTTTCCGGAAAAAGCGAAAGAGTAGTATCCCAGGAGGTAAATGATGAAACGCAGTATCGCAGTCATGCTTGTCGCGGTTGTCCTGATAACCGGTTCCGCAGCCGTGTTATCGGCGGCGGGCCACCGGGAGGCCGCTCCGAA
>CAZGUL010000249.1:0-5159 GCA_964529055.1 uncultured Spirochaetaceae bacterium | reverse complement strand
CGGCGGCGGTGAGCTGGCGGATTTCGGCAAGGGCGATGATCGCCTCGTCTTCCACGAGGAGAAGAGTCTTTTTCACAACTGCCGTCCGGAAAAATCCCCGCGTCCGGTCATGGTTCCTTCTTTTTCAGCCTTTCGAAATACGAGTCGGCCGTGTACAGCGCCGCGAGGGGATTGTGTCCCGTGACCCGGTCCTTCACGGCCAGGACCGTCACCGGTGCCTTCGCGTAGCGGATGAAAAGCGAGTCGTGGCCGACGCACAGCCCCAGCAGCATGGCCATGTCGACCCCGGCGTCGTTCAGAACCCCCGCCTGGGAGACCGGGTTGCACATCGTTTCCGGGGAGCCGATCATGATTTTCTCCTCCTCCCGGATGCCGATGACCTCCTTCGGGACGCCTCCGACCTTGCAGACCACGGAAACGACCTGGAAACCCTGGTCCTCGAACAGCTTGTGGACCGCCGCCGCCTCCTTCTGGAGCCCGGCGCAGAACGCGAGGCCCAGCTTCCTGTACCCCATCCTGCGGGCGAATTCCCAGGTTTCCTGGAGCCGGGGCTTGGTGGGAAAAAGAACGAAGGGCTTTTCGCCCCGGTTCGCGTAGCATTCCGCTTCCTGCCGTGATGCTTCCAGGGCGAGCCTGCCCACGTCTTCCTTCGCGTACTCGTCCGTGAATCCGGTGATCCGGGAGGCCCGGTTCAGGGTGGGGCAGAAGGAGGGGCCGCGGCCGCCGGCAGTGCGGCAGATCCTGTCGTTTTTTTCGACGCCGCACAGGGCGCAGAGGGCCTCGTCGTCGTTTCGTTTCATGATGGGCATATTATACAATAAAATTGCCCGGCATAAAGTGCCGCGGCCGGCTCAAGGCAAAAAAAAACGGTATGCTCTGGACGTCGAAACAGCATACCGTGGGGATCGTGATGCGGACCCTCCGGATTCATCATCGGCGGGGAACCCGGTTTTCTTGAGTCCTTTTCAGCCCTGCCCGTACAGGGCCCGGCGGTGATATTCGGCGGATTCCAGGAGCCCCGCGTACACCTTCTCCGAGTTCCGAAGAACCGCCGCGGCGTTTCCCCGCTCCGCCGGCGCAAGGTCGGTCAGAACGGAGGCGAGGAGGAACCCCGCGATGTCCCGGCGGCGGAGCGACGCGATTTCCGCGTCTATTCCGTCCAGCTCCGCGAGGACCTTCCCTCCCGGCCCGCCGGGCTCCCGGGAGGCTCTGCGGGTCGCGGCGAGCCCCCTCCGGCACAGCCCGGCGAGGCGGTCGAGTTCGTTCCGCAGGTCCCCGAGGGCTTTCCGGAACCGCTCCTCGTCCGCTGGAGGCGCCGGGATTCCCCTGATTTCCGCGAGCTTTTCGTCGACGGCCGCCCGGCGGTCCGCCAGCGCGAGAACGTCTTCGATGCCGGCGAAATTCATGCCCCGTATCCGCGCCCCTCCCGGGGAGAGCGTGATAGTTTCCGCTTCGGGATGGAGCCGGAGCTGGGACTCGAACCAGCCGACGTAGACGAGCATCCGGCGGTCCGAGAGGGTGAGGCTGCCGTCGTTGGCGGGGACCGGCCGGGGACCGGCCTCGAAGAGGTAGGACGCGGATTGGGTTTCCGCCGGCGACAGGCGCGCCGCCGTGAAGAAAGAGCGTTCCTCGAAGAAGCTGCCCGTGAAATGGGTGCTGCCTCCGGGAAAGCCCAGGTCCAGCCCCGCCATCACGATGGGACCCGCGCCGAGAAGCCGGGCGAAATCCCACGCGCTTGTGGCCACCGAGCCGCCCGCCCCGAGCCTGCCTTTGAAATCCGCCGCTTCCTCCAGATAAGCGCCCAGCGGAAAAATCGAGCCCGCCAGAAAGAGTTTTCCCGGCAGGAGGCGGAAAATCCGCGGATGGGTGGAGGACTCGGACACGAGACAGGAGCGGGTCTGGCGGGCCCGGTCCAGGTGCCGGGTGTTCCAGTACTGGGGATCGACGACGACGACGAAGTCCGGTTCGACCCCGGCCCGCAGGCAGGCGTTGTAGCTTGTGTCCACCGCAATCAGAACGCATCTCCTGCGAATCTCCGGCAGGTGCGGCAGGACCCTGTCCAGGCTCGGGCCGGCGGCGAGCACGACGGCGGGAAAACCGGCGAACACGCCCTCCAGGTGCCTGACGCCGGGGGCCTCCCGTATCAGCCGGACGTTGCGCATCAGGTTGCGGACCCAGAGCCGTCCGAATCGCTTCAGAGTGTTCAGGTTGATTTCCCGCCGGGACGCCAGCCGCGCAAGGGCCTCGTCCGCCCCGGCGAAATAGGCCGGATCCAGCAGGCAGGCCGGGCGGAGGCGGATGACCCCGAACCTGTCCGATTCACCGTCCTGGAGGGCCCCGGCGATCTCCTCCGGAGGCACCCCGATCAGGAGCCTGAGACCTTCCCGCGCGAAGAGCCGCCCGAAGCCGCGGACCTCCAGGGCGGCGGCGAACATTCCCGGATCCGGTTCCAGGACCAGGGCCCGTCCGTCCGGGTGGAGGTCGAAGAAGGCCTCTATATGGTAGGCGAGGCCGAACCCGTAGACCACCGCCGTTTCCGCGTCCGGCGGAGACAGGGATTCCGCGATCCGGCGGGCCTCCTTTTCCGGATCGAAGCGGCTGTGAAGGTACACGCCGCCCCGGACGGCCGTCACCGAGCCGTTCGCCGCCTTCTGGACCGCGAGCTCCGCCGGAGTACGGCCCTCCAGGGCCGCGCGGAGGTCCCGGCCGGCGGCTTCGAGGCTCCGGAGGTTTTCTTCGAGAAAGCTCATCGGAGTTCCAGCGTCAGGGTCATGCCCGGCTTCACCGCGGCCCCCGGCGGGGGGGTCTGCCGGTACACCCAGCCGGAACCGGTGATCACCACGTTGACGTCCCTTCTGCCCAGCAGGGGAAGGAGGGTGCGCTTGGACAGGCCGGTGAAATCGGGGACCCGGTCCTTCATGTCCGGCAATCCGACCCGCGGCAGGGTGATCCTTCCGGGATGGGACACCGTTTTTTCTCCTTCCCGGGGGATCCCGAGAAAGGGGGCGAGAAACTCGCCCACACGGCTCACCACCGGGGCGGCGACGCGGCCGCCGTAGTAACTGTCCCCCTGGGGACTCTCGATGACCACGTAGACGATCACCTGGGGGTCTTCCGTGGGGAAAAGGGCCAGGCAGGAGGCGACGAAGGCCGTGTCGCTGTATTTTCCGGTCCGGGGATCGATCATCTGGGCGGTGCCGGTTTTCGCGGAGACCCGCAGTCCGGGGACGGCGGCCCGGCGCGCGGTGCCTCCCTCGCGCGTGACGGCCTCCATGTAATTCAGGACGTTTCTTGCGGTTTCCGGCGCCAGAAGCTGTTTTACGGGACGGCGGGCATATTCCTTGACGACCTTGCCCGAAGGGGAGACGATTTTCTTGACGATGTGGGGCTCCAGAAGAACGCCGTCGTTGGCCAGGGCAGTCGCGGCCTTCATGACCTGCATGGCGGTGACGGAAATCTCCTGACCGATGGCTATGGTGGGCTTGGAGCGGATCGACCAGCTCCCGGGGGGCCTGAGGGAACCCTTCTCCTCGCCGTTGAGCGGGATTCCGGTGGCATCGCCGAAACCGAACTGTCTCAGCATGTGGTGAAAGGCTTCCTGCGAGACCTTCTCCGAGGCGTAGGCGGCCCCGGCGTTGCAGGAGAGGACGAGGATCTTTTCCGCGTCCACATGACCGTGCCGGCCCAGGCAGCCGATGCGGATCGTCTTGCCGTCGCCGTAGGAGGTTTCGTAGGAACCGTCGCAGAAAAACGTTTCCCCCGGCCGGATTCCGCCCAGTTCCAGGAACGACGCGACGGAAAAGACCTTGAACACCGAACCGGGTTCGTACAGCAGGGAAATCGGCTTGTTCTTCATCGTCTCCGGGGTCAGCGTCGAGAAGGAGTTGGGGTCGTAATTCGGAAGCGATGCGTATCCCAGCATCTCGCCCGTTTTCGCCTCCATGACGAGGATCATGATCGAATTCGCCTTGTTGGTCTTCAGCGTTTCTTCGGCGATGTTTTCGATGGTGTGCTGGATCGACAGGTCCACGGTGAGGAAAATCTGGTTTCCCAGCACCATTTCGAGGTTTTCGCCGATGACGGGGGGGGAGAGCTCCTGGTTGAAGGTGTATTCCAGCCCGTCCAGCCCGATGTTGTCGGTTCCCACGTAGCCCACCAGATGGGACGCCAGGGTCCTCCCCGGGTAGCTGCGGCCGAACTCGGGCTGCAGCGAAATGCCCTCCAGCCTGCCGTCGTCCAGATGGGCCTGGATCCGGGTGCTCTCGGTGGGGGAAATCTTCCGCTTGATGAAAACGAAGCCGGAATTCGATTTGAACCGTTCCAGAATTCCGGTCTTCTCCAGACCCAGGGCTTCGGCGAGCAGCGAGGCGGTTTCGTCGGGATTGGAAACGTAGGGAATCCACGCGCTGACGGAGTTCAGTTTTGTCTGGATCGCCAGTATGCGGCCGCCCCTGTCCAGCAGGGGGCCGCGCTCCACGGCGGGCATGGCTATCTGCGAGCTTATTTCAACGTCCGAGTCCCCCAGCATGATCGCGGCATACTTCACGAGAAGGACCACGGCGAAGAGTACAACGATGAACAGCACGAGCTGGAAACGCCATTTCCCGGGAGTCGCCTTCATCAAGGGATCGTCACCTCGTAATCCAGAGTAGCACTTTTCCGGTGATTTTCTCAACCGGTACCGATCCGTACAGCCGGGAATCCACGGAGGCCGCGGCGTTGTCGCCCCGGAGGAAAACCTGGTCCCCGGAGGAGGCGGCGCAGCGTTTCACCCGGACGCCCCCGCCGCGGGGGTCGGAGTAGACGACCACCTCGTCGGCGGACGGCCGCCCCCAGCGGAACAGGTAGCCGCCCGCGAACGGAAGCCGCACCCCGTAGGCGGCGCGGTTCACCACGAGGACGCTGCCTTCCGGGATCGCGGGTTCCATCGATCGGCCCTCCACGCCGAGAAAATCCAGGACGAAGAGCCTGAGCACGCAGCCCGCAGCCAGCGCCGCCGCGGCCGCGGGAAGGATTCCGGAACGGCGGGTTTTTCTCGTCATACGGCTTTTGACTATAATATGGGGCTCCTTTCTTGTCGATAAGAACCTTGATATGCCAATGATGACGGAAGTTATACAGCAGAAGGTGCGCCCCCGCCGTGCGGTAACCGCGGGACG
>CAZGUL010000248.1:0-5165 GCA_964529055.1 uncultured Spirochaetaceae bacterium | reverse complement strand
CCTCCCGGAAATCACCGCGGCCCTGAAAACCCTGTCGGACTTCTATCCCCGCCACATCGACAAGGAAGACGACGACTTCTTCCCCGCCTCCCGGAACTATTTTTCGGAAGCGGAGGACCAGGCCATGCTTGCGGAGTTTTACGATTTCGACCGGAAGATGATCCACGAGAAGTACACCGTCCTCGTGGACGCCCTGGAGAAGTCGGGGTAGCGGGGCTGGTTTCCGCCGGAAGCGGTTTTCTGTAATCCAAATGAAAAGGCCGCTCGTGAGGGAGCGGCCTTTTTTCATTTTCTTCGATTCGAGACGATTGCCGGCCCGGCGGCCTTACAGCATGGCATCCAGTTTCCGGATCACCGTCGCGTAGACCGTCACCGCGTCCTTCAGGCCCTGTATGGGAAAGTATTCATCCGGCTGATGGGCGGCTCCGAATCCGGCCGGCATCCTTTTGACCCAGTCCTTCTGGCCGGGACCGTAGGCGACCGCGTTCTTGAGCTTGCGCGCATAAGTGAACCCCATGACGTAGGGTTCGTAGTTTTTCCCGAGGATCTCGTTGCACGTGTCGTTGAGCATCCTGATGACCGGGGAATCCTTGGGCCAGGAAAACGGAGGATCGTCGTACAGTATCTCCATCTTGAAGCCCCCTTCCTTGCAGCGGGCGTCAATGTTCCGTGCAAGGACCTCTGATTTGGTCGTGACCGGGTAGCGGATGTCGATCCTTTCCGTGAGGATGCCGTTCGTGATATTGATCATACCCCCGCAGATCGTCAGGCGCCCGGTGTCGTCCCGGAAATCGATGTTGAAGCCGGAACCGTAGTAGTCCTCGAAGGAATCGGCGAGGAACCTGCACGCCGCCCTGCTCTTCGCGTCCAGGAGGTCGACTTCGCCGAGAAGACGGGCGAGCTTCACCATCGCACTGTCGGATTCCTGGGGAAGACACGCATGGCTCGCCCTGCCTTTCGCGGTGATGCGCGTATTGGCGCCCGCCGCCTCGACGACAAAGTCCCCGGTCATCCGTCCGGACAGGGCCTTTTCCACCTTGTCCCGGGACGCGGCGACGACGACGTACGCCCTGGCCGGAAACATGTTGGGTATCTCTCCCGAGACGAATTCCAGGAGGTTTCCGCCGGACAGGTCGCAGGAAACGTTGAGCCGGAAGATGCCTTTTTCCCCGTAGCAGGCCGGAAAGTCGACGTCTGGAACGAGGGAGAACTTCGGCATGGGGTTGTGTTTCGTGTAGTACACCACGTCGGACATGCCGCACTCTTCGCTGGCGCCAAGATACATGCGCACCGTGTGCTTCAGTTTGACGCCGCTATCCTTGAGGTATTTAACCGCGTACAGGGCGGCCACCGTGGGGCCTTTGTTGTCCCAGGCTCCGCGTCCGATGATGATGCCGTCCTTGACCGTCGCGTTGTACGGATCGTATGTCCAGCCGGTACCCTCGGGAACCACATCCAGGTGCCCGAACAATCCGATTTCATCTGTTTTTTCGCCCTTCCACACCGCGGAAGCGCAGTAGTTCTCGTGGTTGAAGGTCGTAAAACCCATGGACTGCGCCAGGCGGGACCCTTCCGCGAGGACTTTCCTGCAGCCTTCCCCGTACGGAGCGTCGGGGGTGCCGTGTTCCTCGTCGCTGACGCTGCGTATGTTCACCAGCCTGACGAGGCTGTCGACCATCTCGTCGGTATGCGCATCAACCCATTTCGCCAGTTTTTCATCGATCATCTTTGCAGCTCCTTACACTTTGTTTTCTTGCGCGAATTTGCGGTTCTGTTCCATGAGTTTCTGCCATGCGTACATGGCCAGGGAAATCGCGATGACCCCGTAGCAGAGGAACACGCGGAAATATTCGCCGATCATCGGGTCTCCCAGCAGGGCCTTGCCCGCCATCGGCGAGATGAAGAACAGGGTATGAAAAAGCACGGCGCCCAGGAACACCTGGGGAATCGTCGCCTTCGTTATGGAGGCGCCCCCCACGAGAAGGGCTGCGATGGCGAACGTGCCGACCTGCTCGTGACTGTTGTAGGTGTTGATGTTTCCCATGTTCTGCAGAAAGACTATCTGCCCCCAGGAAGCGAAAACCGTGGATATGATAACCGCGATTATCCTGATGCGGTCCACCGCAATCCCCGCCGTGGTCGCGACCTGCATGCTCTGGCCGACGGTCCGGATGTCCTGACCGAGCTTGGTGCGGGTGAGAAACATGATGATGAGGCACGCGGCGACGGTCACGCCGATCGTCGCGACCGGAACGCTTCCGAACGCGAACATGAATTTGATTTTTTTTGAATACAGGCTCGCGATCCAAAGCCCGGTCGTCACCGCGAGGGTCGCCCACTGCATCCAGTATCCCTTGATAGTCTTTCCGAAATCCTTTTTTTCCACCGCGATCCTGCGGAATACCAGAACCGCCATGACGGCGAGAAAGGCCAGCGAGAAATACAGCAGGCAGGCGTCGAGGGGCATCTTGTACACGTTGTCCAGGGCCTGCTGCGTTCCGGCGTCGAATTCGATGGTGTTCCTCAGCCCGATCCCGGAATCGAGGGTCATTTTCTTGTTCGTCACGGGAAAGAGGAATCCCGCCAGGTAGATGAAGGTAAGATCGTAAAGACCGATGGAGAAAAAGCCCAGGATCATCCCCGTGATCATTTCCTGCCCCTTGGTCTTGTTGAAAAGCCGGCCGGCGAAAAAACCGAACACGGTCGCCAGGATCGTGGCGAAGAAGGCGGCGGCCATCAGGCCGGGAATCCCCGCGATGTGCCAGTTGGTTATCATCAGAAGACCGATTTCCCCCGCCATCGCCCCGAGCACGATGCTGAAGTTGAGCCCCATTCCGCACAGAACGGGTATCAGAAGGGAAAGTATCAGGATGGAGTTCCTGCTCACCCGCTCGACGAGTTCCCGGACGACGTACGAAAGAGGCTGTCCCGACGCGGAAATGGAAACCACGCAGAGGACGAAGAAAATCACGGTCACCCAGTTCACCTGGAAGCGGGACAGGTTCAGCGTCTGCAGTCTGTTTTTCATGTTATTTTCCATTCTGTCTCTCGCTGTTGATTTTCGTCAGCGCGTAGAGAATGATGCCGTTGCTGACCAGCACCCGGGCAATCTCCGAAAGACCGCCGCTTGAGACGAGCTTGTTGGCCACCGGCATGGCGATCGTCAGAAGCGACTGGTAGATGACGGTGCCGATTATCACGTGAACGATCGTCGCCTTTCTCGGCGTGGCGCCGCCGATCAGGATGGCGGCGATCGACGGGAAGGCCATCATAAGCGGAGCGGAGTAAAGCTGATAGAACCCGTAGCTCTGGGCATACACGACGATTCCGATCGACGCGAGCACGCTGGACAGGATGTTGCCCAGCACCCGCATCTTGTCCTCGTTGATTCCTATGGTGGCCCCGAAACCGGGATTCATACCGGAAAAGAGCATGGACATGCCCGTTCTGCTTTTGGAGAAGAAATAAACGAGCGTGCAGCCCAGGGCGAAAACAAGAAAGAGGCCCGTCGGAAACACGAGGCCGGGAACGACCTCGAACGCGAGAAATTTATCCAGGGTTCCGGAATAGCTTCCGGTCAGCGTTATCGTCGTTCGCACGCCGCGGCCGGTCATGGGCCAGACGATGGAGGGATTGGAGACGGGAAACACCATCCAGATGATGGAGAACAGGGACACGACGGAAAAGGCGAGATAGTTGCCCACCATCATCTCCGAACCCTTTACCCGGTTCAGGATAAGTCCGTACGCGAAGCCCGCCGCCGCCGCCAGCGGGATGGCGATCACGACCGCAACGGCGATTCCCGCGAAACCCGTCAGCGACAGGTTAAGACTGACCACGCCGCCCACAAGCCCGCACACGATCCCGACGGGCAGACCGAAATTGAGCCCGGTGCCGCTCTGGATCGAAGGCAGCATCGCGAGGACGAATAGCCCGTTCATCCCGATGCGGATGAGGCAGTCCCGGATCAGCGTGGTGAGTTTGATGTCCACCGCGACCGCGGTGACGATGAGCGCCAGCAGAAAGGAGCCTATGATGAGCCGGGATGTTCCCACGGCCGCGAGTATTTTTTTTATCCTGTCCACGCTCACACCGCCTTCGTCTCGATGTCTTCGATCTTCTCGCCGCTCATCAGAAGACCGAATTTATAGTCTTCGTCGTCCGGCCGCAGGATGCCGGCCACCCGGCCCTCCGAAACGATCATGATCCGGCTGCAGACGGACCGCAGTTCGGCGAGCTCGCTGGAGGTCATGACGATGGTCATGCCCTTCTCCTGATTGAGCCGCACGAGAAAGTCAAGAATCATTTTCTTGGCGCCGATATCGATGCCGCGGGTCGGTTCGGAAACGAACAGGATTTCGGGTTCCAGGATGAGCGCCCGCGCGAGGCACACCTTCTGCTGGTTGCCTCCGCTCAATTCCCGCACCAGCTGCCGCGGGCCCGTGCACCGGATGTCGAACTCCTTCAGACATTCCCGGACTTTCCTGACCGCCTTCTTTCTGTCGTAGAGGCTGAAAAGGAAGTTGCGCTTCAGGAACCTGTTCTGCACCTGCATGCTCGCGCTGATGATGTTCCGCTCTATCGATTCATCCATCATGAGGCCCCGGCCCCGCCGGTCTTCCGACACGTAGGCGATGCCCTTTTTGAGCGTCCCGAGCGTGTTGCGGTAATCCAGGTTTTCACCGTTGAAAAGTACGGTTCCCGAGGCGGGGAAAAGGCCCATCAGGCCCACGGCGACGCTGATTTTTCCGTGGCCGGCGAGGCCGGCAAGACCGAAGATCTCGCCTTTCTTGACGGAAAAGGACACGTTCCGGCTTCTTTCGCTCGGCATGTTCACGGAAAAATCCCGGAACTCCAGGACGGGGGAAGCCCCGGAGGCGCTGTCATCGGCGGCCTGATTGATGATTTCCACCGCCCGGCCGACCATCAGCTCCGACATCCGCAGCGTGGAAAGCTCCCCGCGGGCGTAATCGCCGACAAGCTCGCCGTCCCGCAGAATGGCAATCCGGTCCGCGTTCGCGGCGATCTCGTGCAGACGATGGCTGATGAAAATAAAAGCGATGCCTTTTTCAGCAACCTCCCGGACGCAGCTCAAAAAGTGCTCCGCTTCGCTTTCCGTCAGAACGGCCGTGGGTTCATCCAGAACGATCAGTTTTATGTTGGTC
>CAZGUL010000247.1:0-5168 GCA_964529055.1 uncultured Spirochaetaceae bacterium | reverse complement strand
GCTCGGCGAGTTTCACCACCGTCATCGCGATGCCGCCCGCGCCGACAAGACCCAGGGTGAGCCCCTGCACACAGCGGGTCGGGTACTTGCCCTTGCCCTCGAAACCCTTTGCCCGTATGTATTTGTCGAAAAAGGGCAGCTTCATCGTCAGGGCGAAGATGTAGGCCATGACGAGTTCCGCGACGGGCTCCCGGATGCCCAGGGGGGCATTGCTGAGAAGGATGCCCTTCCGGTTGCAGGAAGGAACGTCCACGTTTTCAAAGCCCGCGCCGAACCGGCCGATCCACCGGAGCTTGTCCAGCCCTTCGAAGCTGGAAGCGTCCATCCGGCGCTTGCCCATAAGGAGGTAGACGTCGGCGTCCTTTATCTCCCCGGGCCGCACCACGCTGCCCAGGTCCTTGCCCGGCGAAGCGAGAAACCGGAAACTGAAATCCTTTCGGGCCGCCAGTCTTTCGATCTGGGCGCGAAACCGCGGGGCCTTCCCGCTGTAGTCCTCTTCGATTGCGATTGTGAGTTTTGTGTTCATGGGGACCAGAATACAGCCTTTCCGGCGGCTCTTCAATACGAAAAAGGCCGGTGTCCCCTACTTCATCGTCAGGACGAATTCGCCCTGCCAGGACTCCGGCGGCGGATTCTTCAGGAATTCCTCGCAGCGGCCGGCGTAGATCTTCGCCGTCCTGTCCTCCGGGGCGGCCCTCAGGATCGTCCGGAAGGCCTCCCGTGCCTCGCCGAACCGCCGGTCCATGTAGAGGTCCAGCGCCGCTTCGTGGCCTTCCCAGACGCTCCGCTGCGCCGCCGTCAGGGATTCCCGGACGGTGTAGATTTTGACCGCGCTGCTCTTGCCCTTGACGATGACCCGGTCCAGCAGACGGCTCGGGAAGGCCCCGTCGACCTTTCTCTGCACCGACTCGGAAATGACGATGGGCTCGTGGTACATTTTCGTGAGCCCCTCCAGCCGGGAGGCCAGGTTCACCATGTCCCCGATGACGGTGTACTCCATTTTGCGCTCCGAGCCGATGTTCCCCACCGTGACGAGCCCGTAATTGATGCCGATGCCGATGTCGAAAGGGGGCAGACCGTGCTCGATCTGCCGGGCGTTAAAGACCCGCAGGGCGGAGAGCATGCCCAGCCCGGCCTCCACCGACTTCAGGGCGTCGTTGTCGCTCTTCACCGGGGCTCCGAAAAATGCCATGATGGCGTCCCCGATGTACTTGTCCACGATACCCGCGTGGGACAGGACGACGTCCACCATCTTCTCGAAGTAGCCGTTCAGCGATTCCACGAGGACGTCCGGCATCATGGATTCGGAAATGGACGTGAAGGAGCGGATGTCCGAGAACAGCACAGCCAGGACCCGGTTGTCCCCCTTCAGCATCGTCTCGGGGTTGGCCTCGAACTCCTCGATGACGTTGTTCGGGACGTACTTCTGAAAGATGTGCCGGATCCGCGATTCGGTGTTCTTGGCGAGCACCATCTCGTAGGCGTATTTCTTGATCTGCCCGTAAGCCTTTTCGAGCTCGCCTGTCATCAGGTTGAAAAAATGTCCGAGCTGGCCCGTCTCGTCCCTGTACTGCAGCTCCACCTTCTTGGAGAGGTCGCCGGTGGAGATGATCTCCCGGATGACGGCGACCATCCCGTTGAGCGGCCGGGTAAGGACGTTGGAAAAGACGAACAGCAGGGCCACCGCGGCGGCGAGGGAAAGGGTCAGGATGACCGTCGTCCGGAGGAAGATTTTCATGACCGCGGCGTAGAAAACGCTCTCCTTGTCCGCCGTCAGGATGTACCAGCCGAAGGGTTCGAACTTGACGCCCTGTCCGACGTAGCGCTCCCCCGCGAGCTCCAGCCGCCGCCAGCCGCTTTCCCCGGCGGCGTGGGCATCCGCCAGGACCTTCCGCTCCTCCGCGGAAAGCTCGAGCGGCCGGGTGGCCATGGCGGTGCTCCCCCCGGAGTCCGCCGCGAGGATGATTTCGGAGTCGCTGTGGACGATTGTACCGGCGAATCCCGCCGCGGCGTCCCGGGCTGCGGCGACGAATTTGGGGTCGCCGGCAAGATTGTTGGACTCGAGGAGGTCCCACTGGGCACGGGCGTAATTGACCAGCGTGTCGCTTTTGAACCTGAGAAAATCCGAGGCTATAATGGTAATGCCGTTCCGGGCCGATAATGAAGAGACCAGCACCGTCAAAAGTATGGGAGTGAGGATCAGGGGCAGAACTATCAAAATGATCTTTCGTCGAATCGTCATGGCTGCTTTTGAGTATAAACCGATTTTCCCCGTAGTCAATCGGCCCGCCCCCATTTTCGCGGGAGGCCGCGGATGAGCGGTCTCCTCGTGAAAGCCAAATCCTTCCGGGCCGGACAGGCCCGTCCCCCGAGATCCTCCCTCCCGCGCACATCCGTCCCCCGTGCCTCCGTCCCCGGAGGTCTCCTGGCAAGGGCCAAAGCGCTCCGCGAAAGACTGGCCGGACGGAAGGTCCAACCCACATCGGCGGACTTTCTGCGGGACAAGGAAAAGGACATAATGGCGGAGCTGGACGCGATCCTGGAAAAAAACCGCCTCATCATCACCGAGACCACCCTCAATTTCACCGCCCGGTCATCCGGCGGACGGCTGCCGCTGGCTATCAACCTCGCCGCGGGAGGCCTGCTCCTTGTCCTGGGACTATCTTTCTTCTGGATATTCAACCGCAGCGAGACCTCCCTCGTTTCCGAGGAGCGGCGTCTGGCCACCGCGGAGGGACGCATCATCGAGGAAGTGCGCCGGGCCTCCCGGGAAGAGATTTCCCGGAAGGAAGCGGAAATCAACTCCATACAGCGCATGCTGGCCGATGCGGAAAACGCCAAGGCCTCGCTGGCCGCGGGCCTGGAAACCGAACTTTCCCAGCGGGAAGCCCAGCTCAAGGAAGCCCTCGCCGCCGAGCTGGATGCGGAAAGACAGCGGCTCCTCCGGGAAGGTCTCGGGGAGGCCGCGCTGAACGCCCGGCTGGCGGATTTCGAGGAACAGAAACGGCGCGAATACGACGAGCGGCAGGCTGCCGTGGCCGCGGAATTCGAAGCCCGGCTGAAACGGCAGACCGACGAGCTGAACGAAAAAATGGAAAGCTACCGGAAGTCCCTGACCGACGCGCAGGTCGAGCAGGAAAAACTGCAGGCGGGACTTCAGGACGAACTGGCGCGGGCGCGGCGGGAGACCGCACAGGCAAGGGAGCTCGCGGCGGCGCGGCAGAGCGAGGCCCGCTCCGAGCTGGAAAGCCTGAGCCGCCGGCAGGAGGAAATCCGCCTCGTGGAAAACCGCATCGTCACCCTGTACGACGAAGTCAACGCCCGGCTCGGGCGGGGCGAGTACGACGCGGCGCTGGAAAGGCTGGACCGGCTGGAGGAATTCATCGAAAGCCCCGGGGCGGCGCGGATTCCCTCCGTCGCCGAACGCCGCGGGGTCGAGAGGTTCCTGATCGGCTCCCTGCGCCGCCTGATCCGGAGCGAAACCGCGGCGAAGGCCGCCCCGGCGGACGGCGGCGCCGAGGCCGTACGGACCCTTCTCGCCTCGGTGACGGCCCGGGTCGAGGAGGGAAACCTCCACTTCCAGCGGGGTGACAGGGAAGCCGCCCGGAGCGCGTACACCGCGGCCCTGGGGCTGATCCCGCCGGTGGAGGAAAGCTACGCGCGGCTCAGGGACATCGAAAACGGGGAAACCGCCCGCGAACGGCGCATGGTGGAGGAGAAGCTCGCCGAAGCGGACGGTCTGTACCGGAACAGCCGGTACGAAGCATCGGTGGAACGCTACCGGGAAGCCCTGCGGCTCCTGGAAAACAGGGCCGCCGGTGTCGCGGGGATCGTTCCCCGGCTTCTCGACGCGGGGTACGCCCTGCGCCGCGCCGAGGAACCTCCGTCCCCGCCGGCGCAAACCATCACCCCCCCGCCGGAGGCCATCGTCCGGACGGTCCCGGGCGAGCTGTCCGAAGCCGACCGGGCGCTCCTCGAACGGGCCCGTACCGCCGAGGACCGGCGCCGGCTCCTCGTCGGGGAACTCGACCGGCTGAAAGCCCGGTATACGGCGGCGGGAGCCTCCGGCGGGGATCCCGCCCGGGACGCGCTGGTGGCCCTTCTCAACGCCAAGCTCCTGATACGGCAGGCCCTGTCGGCCGACGAAATCCGGGAAGCCCATCCCGACATCTACAAAACCGTCGATTCCGTCTTCGAAGCCTACGGGGAGGAACGCCGCATCGCCGGCCGGGAGGAGGCCTTCGCCGACATCGCCGCCCTCACCGGCTATCTCGCCCGGAGGGACGCCGTGGAAACGCCGCTTCCCGACACAGCGGAGGAGTCCCGGCGGCGGGAGCTCCTGGCGGCGTTCCTGGACAACCTGAAAAAGCTGCTGGAAGCGGAGAGCGCGCCCTAATCGGTACCTTGCAGATAAATCGTATAGGGATAGTACGTTCCTGCCGGAACATACAGGTAGGACCTCAGGCTGACGTACCCCACATCGGTTGAGGTCCAACCGCTTGTCGACAAATAGCCCGAACCGGGTTCCCGATTTATCGCTGTGGTGGTGCTGTAGGTGTCCAGATCGTCCCTGTCCCACCAGAGGTATAGGCCTCCCATATCACCGCCGGTCGACCAGGCAGCGTATGTTCTGACGGTGCCGACTCCCGACACCGGCGTGAATCGGAAAGTGTCATATTTTCCCGTGTTGGAGTCGTCTATCCAACCTCTAATCACAATCGTCTGACCGGGATACAGGTCTCCTATAACCTGTGTTCCAGCGATGGGCCGCGTATTTGTCGTCCCCTCACCGTTGTTATAGGGCACGAGATAATCGGGCCCTTCGCTATCCTCGAAGTACAGTTCCTTCAGCGGCGAAACATAAGTGTTGTTCGCCGCGGAGGCGTCGTCATCGGCGGCGATGCGCAGGAGAATGCGGCATAGCCCGTAACCCGGCCAGGTCGTTGTGCTCAAGAGTGATGGCCCGATAACGGTGGAGGCCCCCGCCGCGAGGGGGGCGATTTCCCCGCTTCCCAGGAGAAGATCGTCGGCGCTGAAACCCGCGTCGAAGCTGAGAAAAACTTCCCAGCCGACTTTCTTTTTCCCGTCGCCTCCGGCGGAGGCGACGTTCCTTATCGTGAAACCGCCGGTCACAGGAGTTCCCATTTTCGCCGAAGCGGGGAAGGTAA
>CAZGUL010000246.1:0-5219 GCA_964529055.1 uncultured Spirochaetaceae bacterium | reverse complement strand
CCCCGCCGGGGGGGTGCCCCCCGCCCGGGCGGTAAGGGCGGCAACCCTGCGGACCCCGGGGCTTGCGCCGGGGTCCGGGGCGAGGTGGTAACAGCCCGCTTCTCCGGCCGTTATGGCTGCGTGAGCCGCTCCGCGGCGTGATAGTTCCGCCAGGGCCGTTTTCGCCGCTTCCGGGCCGTCCGACGGCGCCGCCCCCGAGACCTCCCGTGCGAACCTCTCCGATGCGATGCAGTAATCCACCTTCCGGCTCAGGATGTCGGTGCCCTCCCGGAGGGACCCGGCGTCCAGAACGGTCAGCGCATCGGGGAAGGCTTCCATCGCCGCGAGGGAGGCTTCCGGTTCGTGACCGTCGAAGAGGAGGACCGCGGGGGGATCCCCCCGCCAGGCTTCCCGGAATTCCCGCGCCGGGGTCCGGAGAAAAGGCCCGGGGATTTTCCGGTTGATGATGGTGCGGGAACCCGAAGCCCTGTTCGCGATGATGAAGGAAAGGGGCGTGGCATGACCTTCCCGCAGTTCCAGCATCGACACATCGATCCCGGCTTCCGCCAGTTCCCGGGCCACTCTTTCGCCGTAGAGGTCCCGTCCGACCAGGCCGGCGAAGGCACAGCGGGCGCCCCAGAGGCCGAGGAGACTCGCCGCGTTGCAGGCGGGACCGCCGGAGGACTCACGGGTTCCGGCGACGGCGTATTTGAAGTTTTCCCGGGGAAACTCGTCCACCGGAAAGACTACGTCGAAACAGGCGTGGCCGACACAGAAGACTCCGGCTTTCACCGCGGCTTTTCCCCGCCGGCGGGAGGGAAGATTTCGGCGAATTTCCCGATTATCCGGGGGCGTATTTCGGAGAAGGGCTCCGCGGTCGTGAAGCCCGCCGCGTTCTTGTGGCCCCCGCCCCCGAAATGCCGGGCCGCGAGGCCCACGTCCACCGAATCGACGGATCGGAAACTGACCGACGTTTTCCCGTCGGGTTCCTCGCGGATGAAGGCGAGGGCTTCGCAGCCTTCAACCGACAGCAGGAGCTGGTACACCGTGTCGGTCTGCCGGTTTTCGTCCTGGAAACGCAGGGAATGGTCTCGGAGCTCGTGCACGAGGATGAGTCTGCCGTCGTAGAAGGTCTCGGCCGTTTTCAGCGCGTCGGCGATGAATATCCGGGATTCCAGGGAATAGCTCCCGAAGGTTTCCCGGTACACGCTGCGGGGGGAAACGCCCGCGTCGGCGAGACGGCCGACCATCCGGAGGGCCTCCCCGGCCTCGCTCTCCAGATGGCGGAAGTAGCCCGTGTCCGTCGCGAAGCCGACGAAAAGCCTGCGCGCTTCCTCCCGGGTGGGCACGTCGCCGAGGGCTTCGATGATTTTCTGCACAAGCAGGGTGACGCAGGGGGCCCGGGAATCGATGTACCGGATGGACCCGAAATCGCCGTCTCCCGCGGAGTGATGGTCGATAACGGCGATTTCCCTGCCCTCAATGTCGGCCGCCAGGTCCCCGATGCGGTCGGCGGTGGCGCAGTCCAGCACGAGGACCCCGGCCCGTTGCCTCCGGAGTTCCTGCGGAATGCGGGCCTGGAAATACCCGCCGAAGGAGCGTATTTCCTTGCGCTTGAACGGGCCGGGCGAGAAGAGATGGGCGGTTTTTCCCCGTCTTCGCAGGAACGAGGCCATGGCGATCTGGGACCCGATGCAGTCGCCGTCGGGGTCCATGTGGCCCAGCAGGAAAAAGGTGTCGTATCTGTTCAGGAAGTCCGCCAGGTCGGCGGGTACGTCGAGAAATCCCATGGTTTTTCCTTTCCTGGTCAAAATGTCAGAAGCCGCCGCTGCGGCTCCCCGCCGGTCACGACGGGGCGGCCGCCGCGGATCACGACGTCGATTTCGGTCCGCAGTCCGTATTCCGCGAAATAAATGCCCGGCTCCACCGAAAAGCAGGAGCCTTCGAGAAGGAGGCGATGATCGGGGAATTCCACCGAATCCAGATTGACTCCGGAGCCGTGGACTTCCCGGTCGATGCCGTGCCCGGTCCGGTGCCGGAGCGCCCCCGCGAAGCCGGCGTCGGACAGGAGGACGCGGGCCTCCCGGTCGACTTCGGCGCCGCTGGGCGGGCTCCCGGTTTCCATGCGTCCGGCGATGAAGGCCACGACGGCGTCCCGCACCGAGACGAGGGCCTCGAAATTCCTTCGTATTTCCTCCGGGGGGCGCTCTCCGGTGTAGAGGACCCAGGAGATGTCCGCGTAGACGGAGCCGGGTTTCGCTTCCCGCGCCCACAGGTCGAGCTGGAGGACGGAATCGCGCCCGATGAGGGCGCCCCGCCCCGAGGCGGTGTAGTGGGGGTCCCCCGCGTTGGCGCCCGCCGCGACGATGGGCGGATGGTCGGTTTCCAGGCCCCGGGACGCGAATTCCCGGAGAATGAGGTCCCGTACCCCGCCTTCGTACACGTCCGCCGCGGCCGAGAACGCGGAGCGGACATGCCGCCACGCTGCGCAGACGATGTCGTACAGGTGCCCCGCCGCGGCGGTGTGGGAAAGAACATCCTCGTCGCCCAGGACGCCGCGAAACCGCTGCAGAAGCGGCGCGGACGAGACGGTCCTGATGTCGGAGGCTTCCAGAAGCAGAACGGTGCCGTGGTCCAGGAAGGAAACGATGGGAAGTTCGGCCGAATACTGGCAAGCCAGGGGGCGGCCTTCCAGCCGGGGGCGGACGACGTTGTACAACAGGGCGGAAAGCTCCTCCCGGGAAGCGTAGATTTTTTCGCTCCCCGGCAGGTTCTTCAGGATGCCGGACTCGACGGCGTGAACGATCCTCACGGGCTCTTCCCGGGGAAAAACGACGTAGTACCAGGGCCGGGTGTTCTGGGCGGCGGAATCCAGTTCGAGAATCGACAGGGACAGGAGATCGCGGTTCTTCAGGGTAGAAAAAAGCCATCCTCCCAGGTTTTCCCGGCGGATGGCCTCCTTCATCTTTCCCAGGTCGATCACCTTCAGAACTCCAGGGAAATCTCTTCGATGTTGAAGTTCCCGGTCGGATCCTCCCGGGGATTCATGACTCCGAAGGAGAGGTCCTGGAGGTTGCGTTTCAGGAAAAGGCGGACGTGGGAGAACTTGCCGTTTTTCCAGAACACGATCATGTAGGGGTAGGACGGATCGGTTCCCCAGACGACTTCGCCCTTGGCCATCGCGCCTTCCCTGGATGAGGAATGGGTGAACCATTTCTGGGGCAGGTACGTGGTGGCGAACTCGAGTTTTCCGGTGGTATACATGACCTTGTATCCCAGCTGATGGGGATAGACTTTCTCGATGCGGATCGTTCGGGCGTAATAGTCGGATTCCGCGGCGGCGGCGCCGAAAATGCCGATTACCATGCATGCAATGACAAGAATCGCGGCCTTTTTCACGAAATTCCTCCTGGATCCCATAATTCACATCCAGTATACCGTCATTTTCCGCGAAATATCAAGAGACGGCCCCGGCGGAAAGTCCGCACGGGGCGGGGCTTCAGGCCCCCCCGACGGCGAGTTCCGCGATCCGGCATGCCACGTTGAAGGCGTGCCGGGTGGCGCCCACGTCGGCCTTTCCCTTGCCCGCTATGTCGAAGGCGGTGCCGTGGGCCGGTGTCGTTATGGGCACCGGGAAACCCGCGTGGTAGGTCACGCCCCGGTGGAAGCCCATCAGTTTCGTGGCGATCTGGCACTGGTCGTGGTACATCGCGATGACGGCGTCGTAGAGCCCGTCACGGAGCTTCAGGAAAACCGTGTCGGACGGGAAGGGCCCCGCCGCGGCGATTCCCTCCTCCACGGCTTTTTTGATCGCCGGCTCGATGGCCCGTCCCTCCTCGTCGCCGAAGAGGCCGTGCTCGCCGCCGTGGGGATTCAGGGCCGACACCGCCAGCCGGGGGGTCTTTTTCCCGTAGGCGGTCATCGCGGAGTTGACGAAACGGATGGCGGCGAGGACGGCTTCGGTGGTGATGTTCGCCGCCACGTCCTTGATCGCGATGTGGGAGGTTACCCGCATGGTCCAGGACTCGTCCAGGATGTTGATTTCCTCCAGCGCCTTGTTGACGGGGAAATGCTCCTTGAACAGGGCGAGTTCGCTGCCGTAGGGCGAGCCGCCCTTGTGCATCGCCTCCTTGTTGAGCGGGGCGAACAGGAAGCCGTCGATTTTTCCGTCCAGGATGACCTTTATCGTGAAAAGCAGGGTGTCCAGGACCGCCTTTCCCGAGTGGGCGTCGACCTTGCCCGTCTCCACCGTTTTCGGGTCCAGGGTCGGAAAATCCAGCAGAAGGAAATCCGCGTCCACCGAATCGATCCGGTCCGGCGAGGAAATGCGGGTGGGCTCCGGCGGCCGGGTCCCGGCGGCCTCGATTCCGGCCCGCCACAGTCTCTCGTCGCCGATGAGGACGATCTTCGCCCTTTTGAAAACATCCAGGTCCGCCAGGAGCCGGGCGACCAGTTCCGGACCGATCCCGGCGGTGTCGCCCAGGGTTATCCCGATGCGGGGTTTCTTGTTTTTTGACATTGACAGCTCCTTCGCTTACAGCATTCCGAGAAGTCTCGGGATCGACAGGACGACGATGTCCGGCAGATGGATGACCAGCGCGAGAACGGCGATCAGGGTGCCAATAAAAGGCATGTTCGCCTTGGTAAGACTCCACATGTCGATCTTCGCGATGCTGCAGGTGATGTAGAGGGCCGACGCGACCGGAGGCGTCTGCTGGCCGATGCCCCAGCACATCATGACGACCATGGCGAAGTGAATGGGATGGATCCCGAGCTTCGCGACGATGGGCAGGAAAAGGGGAATCACGATGACGAGCATCGCCGTTCCGTGGAGGAAGGTGCCCGCGATGATCAGAATCACGGCAACGATCCACAGGAAAATATGGGGATTCGTCGTCAGGGTCAGGAAGGGGTTGACCAGGAGCTGGGGAATCTTGGCGTACGCGAAGACCCAGCCCAGCAGGTTGGCAACGGCGATGATGATCATGACCTGCCCGGACAGGAGGGCCGTTTCCTTGGCCGCGGCGTAGACCTTCTTTACCGTGAATTCCCGGGTGACCGCCCCGTACAGGATGATGTAGACCGCCGCCGCTCCCGCGGCTTCCGTGGTGGTGAACACGCCGCCCATGATTCCCCCCAGGATTATCAGCGGAAGGATGAGGGCGGGGATGCTCTCGAAGAAGGTCCTGAAGAGGTATTTCCACGAGAAGGTGGTGTCGGCTCCGTAGCCGCGTTTCACC
>CAZGUL010000245.1:0-5248 GCA_964529055.1 uncultured Spirochaetaceae bacterium | reverse complement strand
GGGGAATGATGGGCCCCAGCGTCCCGGCGGCGCAGATGACCGCGGCGCTTTTCCGGAGTTCGTAGCCCTCGTTTTTCATGATCGGAAGGAGCCGCGTTCCGATGGCCTGGGTGTCCGCCGCCGCGGACGCCGACACGCCTGCGTAAATCGCGCTGGCGATTATCGAGACGTAACCCAGTCCTCCCCTGAAACGGCCGAACAGGGTCTTGAAAAACCAGATGATGCCCAGCGAAAGGCCGCTCTCCTTCATGATCTCGCCGGCAAGGATGAAAAACGGGATGGCCATCAGCCGCCCGTCGTCGATCCCCCGCAGGATGCTCTGGGGTATCACCACCAGGTCCACGCTCCCGGTCCGGGCCATCATCACGATGCCGGTGAAAGCCAGCGCGAATCCGACGGGCATGCCGAGAACGAGAAGCGTTCCCAGGCCGGCCAGAAAAGCGGCGATCATCGTCCGCCCCGGAGGATCCGCGCGACGTTTTTCAGGAAGATGACGCTCATGGCGAGGAAACTGATCGGCATGATGAGGACCACGTACCCGTAAGGGATCGGGGTGACGGAACTCATCTGCCCGAGGGACTTTCCCGCGATGATCCAGCCGTACCAGGAGCAGACGGCGGACAGCGCCGACATCATAAGGTGTGTCAGGACCAGGACGCCCTTCTGCAGTTTTTCCGGAAGGCGCTTCACGACCAGGTCGACGCCGATGTGTTCTCCGTAGCCCAGGGCGGAAACCGCGCCGATGAAGCACAGCCAGATGAAGCAGTAACGGGAGATTTCGTCCGACTGAATGATGGGCCGGTTGAAGAGGAGGCGGGACGTCATATTCGCGGTGACGGCGATGACCATGGCCGCGAACAGTATGAAAAGTATGTTATCCGTCCAGCCGGCGGCGCGGCCGGGCAGCGACTTTTTTCGTTTACCGGGTATGATGTTCATACCGAATACAGCATTTTATACTATTTTTTTGCCCTGTCAAGGATTCGGCCGTGGACGCGCCGCGCGGCTTCTACCAAAAAGAGGTGAAATTCCGTATACTGGAAGCATGACCAGCATACCTTACGGTTTTTTCAGGGCCGCCGCCGCTTCGATCCCCCTCCGGGTGGGCGCGGCCGCCTTCAACGCGGAGATCATCGTCCGGACCGCCCGGACCGCGGCGGAAGAGGATGTCAGGCTCCTGGTGCTGCCGGAGCTGTGCGTCACCGGCTATTCCTGCGGGGACCTGTTCCACCAGGACACCCTGCTGAAATCGGCGGAAAAGGCCCTGGGCGACATTCTGTCCGGAACGGAAAACCTGGACACCGTCATCGTTATCGGCTTTCCCGCCGCGGCGGGAAACGGGCTGTTCAACTGCGCCGCCGCTATCCAGCGCGGCTTGATACTCGGCGTCGTGCCGAAAATCCATCTTCCGAATTACGCCGAGTTCTACGAGGAAAGGTGGTTTTCTTCCGGAGCGTCCGCGCCCGCCGGTTCGATCACGCTTGCCGGGAAAACCGTGCCGTTCGGAACGGACCTGCTTTTCCGGGCGGACGGGGACGACGGCGCGGCCTTCGGCATCGAAATCTGCGAGGACCTCTGGGCGCCCGCCCCGCCGAGCACCCGGCTCGCCCTGGAAGGGGCCCTGGTGATCTGCAACCCCTCGGCCAGCAACGAGACCGTGGGGAAGCATGCCTACCGGCGGGACCTGGTCCGGCAACAGTCCGGCCGCTGCGCGGCGGGCTACATCTACGCCGGGGCGGGGGTCCATGAATCGACCACCGACCTGGTTTTCGGAGGCTCCGCGCTGATAGCGGAAAACGGGACGATGCTTGCCGAAGGCCGCCGCTTTTCCCGGGATGGAGAAATCGTCGTCCGCGACATCGATCTGGAAAAGCTGAAGAACGAGCGCCGGCGGCTTTCAGCTTTCACCGACATCCGCGGCGGACGGGGAGGCGCCGACGGTTCCCGGGCTTTCCGCAGTGCGGGTTTTTCCCTTCCGCCGAAGCCGCTGAAGAAACTTCACCGGGGTGTTGACCCCCACCCGTTCGTTCCCGCCGATCCGCGGCTCCGGGACGAGAGGTGCGAGGAGATATTCGCGATCCAGACGGCAGGTCTCGCGAAACGAATGGAGCATACCCGCTGCAGGACGGCGGTCATCGGCGTTTCCGGCGGTCTTGATTCGACCCTCGCCCTTCTCGTCATCGTGAAGACCTTCGACCTGATCGGCGCGGCCCGGGAGGGCATCCTCGCCGTCACGATGCCCGGCTTCGGGACGACGGACCAGACCTACGACAACGCCGTGGAACTGATGCGAACCCTGGGCGTCACGATGCGGGAAATCGACATCCGGCCCGCGTGCCTGCGCCATTTCGAGGACATCGGCCACGATCCGGAAGTCCACGACACGACGTACGAAAACGTCCAGGCCCGCGAGCGCACGCAGATCCTGATGGACCTGGCCAACAAACACGGGGGAATGGTGATCGGAACCGGAGACCTGTCGGAACTCGCCCTGGGCTGGTGCACCTACAACGGCGACCACATGTCCATGTACGGCGTGAACGCCAGCATTCCGAAGACACTGGTGCGGTACCTGGTGGCGTGGGCGGCGGACAACGTGGCCGACGCCGCCGCCAAGAAGGTTCTCCAGGCCGTACTCGACACCCCCATAAGCCCGGAGCTGCTTCCGCCGGACACATCGGGGCGGATACGCCAGAAAACCGAGGACATCCTCGGTCCGTACGAAGTCCACGATTTTTTTCTGTATCAGTTTTTCCGCTACGGGGCCCCGCCGGACAAAATCCTGTTTCTCGCCCGGAAGGCCTTCGACGGGAAGTACGACGAGAAGACCCTGAAGTCCTGGCTCCGCGTATTTCTGCGCCGTTTCTTCGGCCAGCAGTTCAAGCGTTCCTGCATGCCCGACGGGCCGAAGGTCGGAAGCGTCAGCTTGTCCCCGCGGGGCGACTGGCGCATGCCCAGCGACGCCGACGCCGCGGCCTGGCTCGCGGATGCGGGGGAGTAGGGCTTACCCGAAAACGAGGCGGCGCAGCACGGTCTGCAGGATGCCGCCGTTCCGGTAGTACTCCACTTCCACGGGGCTGTCGATTCTGCAGCGGGCGCGGAAGGTTTTTTCCCTGCCGTCCCCGTCCCGGGCTGTCAGGGCGATTTCCTGTCCGGCCGTGAGTCCGTCGTCCACCGGAATCGTGAACTCTTCGGTGCCGGCGAGACCCAGCGAGGCGGCCGACTCACCCGGCAGGAACTGAAGCGGCAGCACCCCCATTCCGACAAGATTGCTGCGGTGGATGCGTTCGTAGGATTCGGCGACGACGGCCCGGACCCCGAGAAGAAAAACGCCCTTCGCGGCCCAGTCGCGGCTGGAACCCATGCCGTAGTCCTTGCCCGCCAGAACGACGGTCGGAACGCCGGTTTTGCGGTACCATTCCGCCGCGGAATAAATGTCCATCACCTCGCCGGTGGGGTGGAAGACCGTGGCGCTCCCCTCCGTGCCGGGGGCGAGCAGGTTCCGGAGCCGGATGTTCGCGAAGGTCCCCCGGGTCATGACCCGGTCGTTGCCGCGCCGGGCCCCGTAGGAGTTGAAATCCCCGGGTTTGACGCCCAGGCCCTGCAGATACCGTCCCGCGGGACTCGTTTTCGCGATGGATCCCGCGGGGCTGATGTGGTCCGTGGTGGTGCTGTCCCCCACGTGGACGAGGACCCGGGCACCGCGGATCGGTTTGATGGGTTCGACCTCGGGAGCGAGCCCCTGGAAGAAGGGCGGTTCCTGAATGTAAGTGCTCGCCGGATTCCACTGGTACAGGTCGCCGCCCCGGACCGGTATGGAGTTCCATTTTTCGTTCGACGCTTCGATGCCCCGGTAACCGGAGATGAATTTGTCCCTGTCCATGGCTTTCCCCGCGAGGGAGGCGATTTCCCCGTCATCCGGCCAGATGTCCCGAAGGAACACGGGTTTTCCCTTCGTGTCCGTGCCGAGGGGCTCGTTTGCCATGTCGAAATCGACGGTCCCCGCCAGGGCGTACGCGACGACCAGGGGCGGGGACGCGAGAAAGTTCGCCTTCGTCAGGGGATGAACCCGGCCTTCGAAGTTGCGGTTTCCCGACAGCACGCTGGCCGCCACAAGGCCGCCTTCGGCGACCGCCGCCGCGACGGGCTCCGCCAGGGGGCCGGAGTTGCCGATGCAGGTGGCGCAGCCGTACCCTGCCACGTGAAAGCCGAGTTTTTCCAGGTACGGAAGGAGTCCCGTGTCCGTGAGGTAATCCGTCACCACCCGGGAGCCCGGCGCGAGGCTCGTTTTGACCCACGGCTTCGCGGCGAGGCCCGCCTGTACGGCATTTCTGGCCAGAAGCCCCGCGGCGAGCATCACCTGCGGGTTGGAGGTGTTGGTGCAGCTCGTTATCGACGCGATGACGACGGCGCCTTGCCCCAGCTCGTGCCGGCCGCCGTCCGGCGCGGTGTAAACCGCGGCGGCGTGGATTTCCTCCGCCGCGAGGCCGTAGCCGCGTTTTTCCGCCGGCGCCGACAGCGCGTCCCTCCACCTTTTCTTCGCCTCCCGAAGCGGGATCCGGTCCTGCGGGCGTTTCGGTCCGGCCAGCGACGGCTCCACCGACGCGAGGTCGAACTCGATGACGTCCGCGAATTCCGGCTCGGGGGAATCCGGTGTCCGGAAGAGGCCCTGGGCCGTGAAGTACGCCTCCGCCAGGGCCGCGGTTTCCCCGGGACGGCCGGTACGTCGCAGGTAATCGATGGAGACCGCGTCGGGCGGAAAAAAGCCCATGGTCGCCCCGTACTCGGGGGCCATGTTCGAAAGAAGCGCGCGGTCCGGAACGGAGAGGGCCGCCGCGCCGGGGCCGGTGAATTCCACGAATTTGCCCACCACGCCCGCGCGCCGCAGAATTTCCGTCGCCGTCAGCACGATGTCGGTGGCGGTTACGCCGGGCCGCGGACGGCCGGAGAGCCGCATGCCGACCACCGCCGGGGCGAGCATGTACAGGGGCTGTCCCAGCATGTTCGCCTCCGCCTCGATGCCGCCGACGCCCCAGCCGAGGACTCCCAGCCCGTTGATCATCGTGGTGTGCGAATCGGTGCCCACCAGGGAATCCGGAAATACCAGGCGGCCGCCCCCGGTGTCTGAGGTGCGCACCAGCGTGGCCAGGTATTCCAGGTTGACCTGGTGACAGATGCCGCCGCCGGGGGGAACGACGCCGAAATTGGAAAAAGCATTCTGGCCCCAGCGCAGGAACTCGTAGCGTTC
>CAZGUL010000244.1:0-5263 GCA_964529055.1 uncultured Spirochaetaceae bacterium | reverse complement strand
GCTATCCGGCCGGGACTACGTCTGGACGTTCTCCTAAAGAATCATCGCCGAGCGGCCCCATTCGTAATGGTGCCGCCGCAGGTCGGCTGCGGATTTCATCCGGTACACCACCACGCTGTCCCCGTCGCCCACGTATATCCCGTCGCCGATGATCTGGAAGGTGAACCGGTCCACCGAGGAGCGGTCCACGATCTTGTTCGGCTTCGCCTTGAGTTCCGTGACGGCGGCGATGCAGTCCTTCAGGTGCTCCAGGTTCCGGTCGTACACGGCCGGCCCGTTGGCGGGGTCTTCGGATGATACGTCGACGACCTTGAGATCGGCGAAAACGATTTTCGGCACCCAGGTTTTGGTCGACGGGTCGCACATGTACCGGGAAAAATCCATGGGGTCCAGGGTGCTCACCGCCAGGGGTCTGATCGGGCAGAGCTCCTGGTAAACCCAGAATCCGCGCTTCTCCGGGTGTTCCTCCAGGACGGATTTCCCGAGCTCCAGGCTGCGGCCGTCCCGTGTGGTCAGGTACAGGCTCCTCATGGCCGGGAGAGGAACGTTTTCCAGGGTGCGGTACACCGACAGATACAGGGAGTTCTTGGGGTCCCCGTTCTGGTGGGGAACGCATTTCTCCCGGGCGTAGGTCCAGTCGAAATAATCGCCGAAACCTCCGTCGATTTCCATGAACATGATGTTTTCGTAGGCCCCCTTCTTCGATCCCGTGGCCATATAAGCGCCGAACCGGCCCGGATCGAGCTGGGAGGCGATGAGGGCTTCCACCGGAAAGAGGGTCACGTAATAATGAACGTACACGGAGGACCTCCTAGATTCCAGTTTACGTCAGGGTCCCGGGTCTGTAAAGGGTTGAACGGCCGGCGCCGTTCATGGTAGTTTTTCATATTCAAACCCTCGGGGATTCACATCACGCAGAAAAGCAAGGAGAACGAATAAAATGGGCAGTACTCTTCCGATTATCGGGATATCAATGGGAGATCCGGCCGGCATAGGTCCGGAAATCGCCGCGAAGACCCTGGCACTGAAGGAAATGTACGAATTCTGCCGCCCCCTCGTCGTGGGGGACGCGGCGGCGATGGAGCAGGGGGCGAGGATCGCGAAAACCGATCTGAAGGTTCGCGCCATCAGGAGCGCGGCGGAAGCCCGGTTCGAGTTCGGCACCATGGACGTCGTCGACCTGGGCAACGTGGAAATGGAGGAGCTGGAACACGGCAAGGTTTCCGCGATGGCGGGAAAAGCGGCCTTCGAGGCGGTCAAAAAAGTCATCGAGCTCGCCATGGCCGACGAGATCGACGCCACCGTGACGGGACCCATCAACAAGGAGTCGATGAACAAGGCGGGCCACCATTTCACGGGACACACGGAAATTTACGCCCACTACACGAAAACCCGGGATTACACGATGATGCTCGCCGAGGGCGACCTCCGGGTGGTGCACGTGACCACCCACTGCTCCCTGCGCCAGGCCTGCGATCTGGTCAAGAAGGAGCGGGTCCTGGCGGTGATCAAGCTCGCCTCGGACGCGATGAAGAGCTTCGGCATCGAGCATCCCCGCATCGGGGTGGCGGGCCTCAATCCCCACGCCGGCGACGGCGGGCTTTTCGGCTGGGAAGAGGAGAAGGAAATCCTTCCCGCCATCGTGGAAGCGAAGGGTCTTGGCATCGACACGGAAGGACCGGTTCCGGCGGACACCCTTTTCTCCAAGGCCCGGGGCGGCTGGTACGACATCGTCGTCGCGATGTACCACGACCAGGGACACATTCCCCTGAAGCTCGTGGGTTTCACCTGGAACGAGAAGGAGAAGAAGTGGAACTCGGTCAGCGGGATCAACGTCACGCTGGGGCTCCCGATCATCCGGGCGTCCGTCGACCACGGGACCGCCTTCGGAAAGGCGGGAAAGGGAACGGCGAACCCGGAAAGCCTCATCATCGCGCTGAAGTACGCCGCCCGGTTCGCGAAGGAGCGCATGGCCAAAAAGGCGAAAAAATGAGGCGCAAGATCACCGGAAAACAGCCGAATTCCCGCATGTGCTTCATCTGCGGCCTTAAGAACGCCATGGGCCTTCAGGCAGCGTTTTACCGGCTCGAAGGCGGCGAGGCGGCGGCGGTGTTCACCGCCCGGGAGGAGCATCAGGGCTATCCCGGCCGTCTGCACGGAGGCATCGCCGCGGCCGTCATCGACGAGCTCATCGGCAGGGCGATCAACACCGGCGGCTCGGAGGAGGTCTGGGGCGTCACGGTGGAACTTTCGGTGAAGTACCGCAAACCGGTGCCGGTGGGGGAGGAACTGCGGGCCGTCGCGAGGATCACGAAAAACGGGGGGCGCTTCTTCGAGGGGACAGGAGAAATCCTCCTGTCCGACGGAACCCCCGCGGTGGAAGCCTCGGGCCGATATATCCGGCTCCCGCTGGACAGAATCGCCGATTCCGAACTCGACGCCCTGGAGTGGGGCGTCAAACCGCTGCCGGGCGACCCGCCGGACCTGGACCTGCCCTGAAGGCGCCGCGCCCGCTCCCGGGAGGGCGCGGGGATCAGCGCATCATCATGCCGAGGACCAGGTCGATTTCATAATTCCTGCCGGCCTGGAAATAGAACTCCTGTTCGAGGACCACGCCTCCGATCGCTATCCGGATCGTGCGGGCTCCGGGGAGGACCCGGAACTTCTCTTCGTTCACGGGACGTCCGTCGACGAAAACCCGCAGGTCCCCGCCCCGCGGACCTTGTTTCTTCACATGGTCCGGCACGTTCAGGGTCACCAGAGCCGTCGCTGGCTCCAGAACGGCGTTTATCGTCTGGTTTCCCGAAAGATTCACCGTAACCGTGTAATCCGTGTATCCCGGCGCCGAAACCCTGACAGTGTAAGTCCCCTGATCGCGCACCGTGTTCGCCGGCGCCGTGCCGATGAGCGTGTTGTCCACGAAGACCTGGGCGTCCTTGACGTTCGTGGTGACGGAAAGCGAGAATGTTCTGGCCCTCTGGAGATTGGCGGTCATCATCGTGTTCTTGGTGATGGTGACCGTCCGGGACCAGTCCGCGTAGCCGTCCCGGGTGACCGTGACGGTGTGCTGACCCTCGGGAACCCCGATCGAGTTGCCCTGAATCCGCCGTCCGTCGACGAATACCGCCGCGTCGGCGGGCATGGTGATGATGATCAGATTGTGCAGGCTCTTGTCCTGGGAGGGGCTGCGCTGGGCGAAAAGCTGCGCCGGCAGAGAAACAAAAAGAAGAACGCAGATTCCGATGGCCGTCAATTTTCTCATGATATCCTCCGTTTCCCTTACGAAATATACGCGATGGCCGCGCGAACGAGTTTCCCGATCTGCTCTGCGCTCATTTCGCCCAGCTCCGGAGCGAACGGCTCGAAGGAGACGTCTCCCGCGTATCCGTGCCGGAGAAGGAGGGCGAGCTGTTCCCTGCACGAAGTCCGGTCGCCGGGTCCCGGAAACAGGCGGTGAGCGTCCCGGAATTCGGATGCGGGAATGTCCGCCTCCACGCCGGAGATATGAACGAGACCGATGAGGTCCGCCTTTATCCCGGCGGGAAAGTAATCCCCGGCGGCGGGACCGATGTGGCTGTGAAACGTGTCGTGGACGACCCGGTAACAGCCTGCGCCGGATCTCCGGATCGCCTCCGCCGCGGCGGCGATGGACGAAAGGGACGAAACGCCGAAGCCGAGGGGTTCCACATGGCCCGTCACTCCGCAGCGTTCGAACAGGGGGGCGAAGTCGGCGAGGGATTCCGCCGTCTCGGCGAGCCGCCGCGGCGGTGAACGGTCGTCGGCCGCGTCGCAGTTCGGACAGAGAATGACGGCTTCGCATTCGAGTTCCGCGGCCGTCCGGAGGAGGTCTTCCAGTTCCCGGCGGACGATCTCCCTCCGATCCGCGAGGTTGAATTTCTGCTGTGCGTTTATCGTAAGTACCCGGATCCCCGTTTTCCGCGCCAGAGTCCGGGCGGCGGGGAGGGACAACCCGTCGACGATCCCCTTTCCGGGGATGTCGTTCCGGAGTTCCACCTTGCCCAGGCCGCATTCCGAGGCAAGCCGGTAGAAATCCTCGACGTGCAGGGCGGGGGCGGCCATTCGGTTCAACGCGATACGGTCCTTGCCGATCATGGGAAAAAGTGTAGCACCGAAAACGTTCCCGGTCAAATCCTTGCCCGGCCGATCCGCGGGGCGCCGGAATCCCTTGTGTTTTTTGCAAACGTTTATTATAATGAAGCCATGTCCGAGGACGCGACGATCAAAGATATCGCTCTGGAAGTAAAAGTCTCCTACGCCACGGTGTCCCGGGCTCTGAACGACAAGGACGGCGTCAAGGCGGACACGAAACGCAGGATACTGCAGGCGGCGAAGGACCTGAAATACCGGCCCAACGCCATCGCGCGGGGGCTCGTCAAGCGGCGCACCCATACATTCGGTCTCATCATTCCGGATATCACGAATCCCTTTTTCCCCGAAATCGCCCGGGGGATTGAGGACGCGGCCCAGGGAGCCGGCTACAGCGTTTTTCTCTGCAACACGAACTGGGACAGGGAGAAGGAAACGCGGTACATAGAACTGCTGTCCGAGAAGAGGATCGACGGGCTCATCATCGCCCCTGTGGTGAGGGGGACGCGGGCGGTGGAAGGCCTCATCGGTTCCATGCCCTGCGTTTATCTGGGACGGGCGCCCAAAAGGGGAAAGGCCGGATTCGTCACGATCGACAACGAAAAAGGCGGCTATCTCGCGACGGAGCATCTGATCACGTCCGGCAGGACACCCGTGGGGTTCATCGGCGCCCCGGAGGATTCGCTGACCCTGGAGGAGCGGCTCAAGGGCTACAAGAACGCGCTGGCCGCGTACGGCGAGAAGCTGGACGACAGGTACATCCTTTTCGGGGATTTTACCCGGGAGACCGGATACAACCTGGTACGCAAGATGTGCGGGACGCGGCCCGCGCCCCGGGGCGTGTTCGGCGAAAACGACCTTCTCGCCGTCGGAGCCCTGCAGGGTGCCCGCGACATGGGTCTCCGGGTGCCGGAGGATCTGGCGGTCGTGGGTTTCGACGACATTCCCATCGCGGCGTTTCCCGAGATCAGGCTCACGACCATCGGACAGCCGAAATACGAGATGGGAGTCATGGCCGTGGAGATTCTCATGGACAGGTTGAAAAACGGGGATGGTCCGGGGGAAGCGAAGAGGCGCGTCATCCTCGATCCCTGCCTGATAAAAAGGAACAGCGCGTAGCAGGGGGCCGGCGCACCGGCCGTGACGGAGGCGGAAT
>CAZGUL010000243.1:0-5264 GCA_964529055.1 uncultured Spirochaetaceae bacterium | reverse complement strand
GGTTTTGCCGGCGCCGTTCAGTCCGAGAAATCCGACGATCTCGCCGGCCCGCATCGAAAAGGAGACGTTTTTAACGACTTCCTTGCGGCCGAAAACCTTCCGGAGACCTTCGACGCGGAGGACGGCGTCCGGTCCGGCGCTATTCATCCGCCGCCTCCCCGGACCCTCCGGGGGCCTCTCCGGCTCCAGGCTCTGTCTCGGAGCGTGACACGATGGAACCCGTCACGTCGCCCAGCAGGGTGATTTCCTCTGTTTCCAGGTTCATGACGATCCGGGTTGCCCGGTACTCGTCCCGCTTCCAGTACGCCACCGGCAGCCCGGAAAGCTCGACGATGTCGGTTTCCCGCTGGTATTTGGCGAATTCCGCGCGGGCGGCGAAATCCTTCTTGACGATCCGGACGCCGATCTGCGCCAGCGTGATGTTTTCCTTGTCCCGGTGCTCGAGCCGGTGGCCGCGGACGATGATTTCGTTCTTCCGGTCCTCCATGTACGCGCCGCCCTCGGCGTGGATTATCTTCGCGAACCGGTCGTACATGAGCCTGTCGCAGGTTATGACGATGTCCTTTTCCAGGTCCCGCGCGGTAACCTTTCCCCGGCACTCGGCGAACTGGAAATCCTTGCCGTAAATTTCGATTTCCTCGGCGGAAATGTAGGTTTCGTCGGATCGTATCTGCGCGTCCCCCCGCAGCAGTGTGCGCTCCTTTCCCTTGGCGAGGCTCGTGGACATCCGGGCGCCGGAAAAGCGGAAGACCTCCGCTTCCGCCCTGCGGGGGGCGGCGAGGAAGGCCGCGGCGGCAAGGACGAGAAGGATTTTATTCGTCCGGAACGACATAGTCCCCCTCCACGGCCTGGGCAAAGGTGATGATGATCCGTTTCAGGTCAGCCTCGAAGCCCAGGCCGGTGAAACGGGACCCGTCCTCGTCGAAGATTTCCGTCCGTCCGTCCTCGAGCCCCTTGAGGAGCCGTTTCTCGTTGTCCCAGGAAAGATACCCGGTCCGGATCCCGCCTTTTTCCTTGTGGGAGACGACCTCGATGCCGCCGGAAATGACCGCGTTCTTCGTATCGGTGAAGTATTCCACCCGGTCGGCCTTTCCCTCCGCCGCCAATTCCCCCCGGGAATCGAACTCCCTGAAATTCACCCCGAACAGAAGTATTTTTTTCGCTTTTTCGTAGCTTTCCGTTTTGTCGGCGGTGACCCGCATGACGGGCCCGCTCCTTTCCGCGAGGCTGTGGGTGACTTTTTCCATGCGGATGTTCGGGATGCCGGCCTCGATTTCCTCCGCGACCTGGGCATCACGGTAATTCAGGCTGCAGCCGGCGGCCACCAGAACGGCGAGGGCCGATGCGGCCGGTACGGAGGCTTTCACGGCTCCGTCTCCGGCGCCGCCGGAGACATCCTCCGCGCCCTGTTCCGGATAGCGGCGGCGATAAAACTCGCGAAAAGGGGGTGGGCCTTGACGGGCGTGGAAAGGAATTCCGGGTGGAACTGCACGCCTATCCCCCAGGGGTGGCCGGACCACTCCATGCATTCCACCAGTTCCCCGTCGGGGGTCACCCCCGCGACCTTCATTCCCGCCTCCTCCAGGAGGGGGCGGAATCTGTTGGAAACCTCGTAGCGGTGCCGGTGCCGTTCGAAAATCGACCGGGACCCGTAGATTTCCGGCAGCTTCGTTCCCGGAACGAGGAGGGACTCGCTTCGCCCCAGCCTCATGGTGCCGCCGTAATTCTTCACGTCTATCTGCTCCTCCAGCAGCACCACGACGGGGCTCCCGCAGGAGGGCGCGAACTCGGTGCTGTCCGCGTCTTCCAGCAGAAGAACGTTCCGGGCGAACTCGATGACCATGATCTGGAGCCCCAGGCAGATGCCGAAACAGGGTATGCCGTGCTCCCGGGCCCAACGGGCGGCGGTCACCATGCCGAGGATGCCGCGCTGGCCGAAACCGCCGGGCACCAGGATGCCGTCCACGCCGTCGAAGACCGAGGCGAGGTCGCTTTCCTTTTCCAGCTTTTCCGAATCGATCTTGACGAGCTCGACCCGCGCTTCGTTCGCGAACCCGCCGTGGTACAGCGCCTCGTCGACGGATTTGTAGGAATCCCCCAGGTCGATGTATTTGCCCACCACCGCGATCCGGACCTTCTTTTCGGTTTCGGTGAATGTTTTGACGATTCTCCGCCACGCGTCCATGTCCGACTCTCCGGGCGGCAGATCGAGTTTCTGCAGGACGATGGCGTCCAGCTTCTGCTGCTGGTAGATGAGGGGAATTTCGTAAATCGTGGACTTTATGTCGTAGGCGGAGACCACCGCCTCGAATTCGACGTTGGTAAAGGAGGAAATCTTCCTGCGCAGCTCGTCGTCCAGCGGGCGGGGGGAGCGGCACAGCAGGATGTCGGGCTGGATACCGATCTCCATCATTTCCTTGACCGAGTGCTGGGTGGGCTTCGTCTTCAGTTCGCCGCCGGAAACCTCGGGCACCAGCGTGAGGTGGACGGACAGGGCGTTTCTGCGGCCGTGCTCGTGTATCATCTGACGGGCGGCCTCAAGAAAGGGAATGGATTCGATGTCGCCCACGGTGCCGCCGATTTCGATGATGGTCACGTCCGTGTCCGGATCGTCGCCGACGGAGGCGATTCTCTGCTTGATCCGGTCGGTGATGTGGGGAATCACCTGGACGGTCCGGCCCAGGTAGCGGCCTTCCCGTTCCTTCTGGATGACTTCCTGGTAGATCTGGCCCGTGGTGATGGAGTTCGCGCGGGAAAGCGGCGATGCGGTGAAGCGGGCGTAGTTGCCCAGGTCCAGGTCCGTTTCGGCGCCGTCGTCGGTGACGTAGACTTCCCCGTGCTGGTACGGGCTCATGGTTCCGGCGTCGACGTTGATGTACGGATCTATTTTCACCATCCGGATCCTGTAGCCCCTGCTTCCCAGAAGACAGCCGATGGACGCGGCCGCAATGCCCTTCCCCAGACTGGAACAGACGCCGCCGGTGACGAAAATATATTTCTTCATGTAGAAGCATTATTCCCGAGCCGGGGATACGTGTCAATGAAGGAAGGAAGAGTTCAGTTTTCCCTCGCCCAGGAGGAGCACGCTCCGGTCATCGCCGCCGCGGTGCCTGAGGCCGGCGTTGAATCGCAGGGCGTCCTCCGAAGCGGAAACGTGCAGCGGCGCCCCCATGCGCAGGGCCAGGGCGATGCCGTCGCTGGGTTTGATGTCCACCGCGTATCTGCGCAATCCCTTGCGGTACACCATTTTGGCGAGGCAGGTATCGACCATGAAGGAATGAAGAAGGATGTGGTCCACCCGGAAACCGTGGCGGGTCAGAAACCCGGCGAAGCTGTCGTGGGTGAACGGGACCGGCGTTTTTATTTTTTCCATCTCGACGATGATTGCCCCGGCCTCGAAGGGACCCGTGCTGAGGGTCAGGGTGATCTCTCCGCCGCGGCTCTGGAGAATGATGCGGGGGTTTTCCTCGTTCCTGTCCAGAGTAATTCCCGCAACAACCAGTTCGATGATGTCCGTGCTCATTCGATACTACAATGTATCACGCCGTTTTCTTTTTTCCGGATTTTTTTCCGGTTCCGGGCGCCGCACGGGCGGCAAGGGGCCGCGTAAATGTCTGTATTGACAGCTCATAGCGAAAATCCTACACTTCCGGGCGAATGGCTGATTTTTTAAGCGACGACGAATTCGAAAAATTTCGTGACGTTATATACAAAGAAAGCGGCATCCACTTTTCCAGCACAAACAGGACGATTCTGGAAAGCAGGCTGCGTGAGCGCCTGAAGGCGGCGAATCTCCCGAACATCGCGGCATACTACGGGCTGATAACCCGGGACGGCGAGGAACTCAAGATCCTGCTGGACGCGGTCACTACGAATCTGACCCGGTTCTTCCGCAACACCGCCCATTTCGACACCCTGGAGAAATACGTCATCCCCGACCTTCTGAAACACAAGGCGGCCAAAAACGACAAGGAAGTGCGGCTCTGGAGCGCCGGCTGTTCCACCGGGGAGGAGCCTTTCACGCTGGCGATGGTCCTGCGGGAGAATCTGCCGCCGGACTACAGGATAAAAATAACCGCCTCCGACATCAGCCTGAAGTCCCTGATGGTCGGCAAGGAGGGGTTTTACCCGGAGTCCCGCATCGGAGGGATTCCGGACCCGTACCTGGCGAAGTATTTTGAAAAGAAGTCCAACGGCTACCAGATCCGGGACGAGATTAAAAGCATCGTCAAATACGACTACCACAACCTGAAGAACGACAGCGGCCAGCGCGGCCTGGACCTGATTTTCTGCCGGAACGTGCTGATTTACTTCGACGAGCCGGCGCAGAAAGCGGTGGTCGAGCGGTTCTGGGACGCCATGAGCGGGCATTCCTACCTGTTCATCGGCCATTCCGAGTCGCTGTTCGGGATGAACACGAAATTCGAATTCCTGAAAACGGAATGGGCGTGCATTTACAGAAAGTTCGTTTAAGAGGAAAAAAGTGGAAAACGAGCCGATTTCGGTGCTGATCGTCGACGACTCCGCCCTGATGCGTAACCTGGTCGGCCGCATCGTGGAAACCGACCCGGCCCTGCGGGTGGCGGGAAAGGCGATGAACGGCGCCTTCGCCCTCGGCAAGATCCCCAAACTGGACCCGGACATCATCATCCTGGACCTGGAGATGCCGGAAATGAACGGCATCGACTTTCTCAGGGAGCGCCGCCGCCTGGGGATCGAAGCGCCCGTCGTCATCCTTTCGTCCCTGGCGTCAAAGAGCGCGGAAATCACCATGGAAGCCCTGAACCTGGGGGCCTCCGACTTCATCATGAAACCCTCCGGCTCCGTTTCCGAGGATATCAGGAGCGTTGCCGATTCGATCCGGGAGATGATCCACGCCTACGGCGGGCAGTACCGGAAAAACCGGCGCATGACCCCCGCCCCGGCGGGGACTTCAGCGGTCCGTCCCCCCGCAACCGTCGCCCCGGCCCCCCGGCCGGAACCCGGAAAGACCCCGCCGAAGGAGGAAAAAATCGTTCCCCTGCGGGAGCCCGGGCGGATGGATCTCGTCGCGATCGGGGTTTCCACCGGCGGGCCGAACGCGCTTCGCGAGGTTTTTTCCGGCCTCCAGCCGGATTTCGGGGTCCCCGTCGTCGTTGTGCAGCACATGCCCGCGGGGTTTACGGCGGAATTCGCCAAGAGCCTGGACCGCATCTGCCCCCTGGAGGTGAAGGAGGCGGAGGACGGGGACCTTATCCGGCCCGGCAGGATCCTCATCGCGCCGG
>CAZGUL010000242.1:0-5302 GCA_964529055.1 uncultured Spirochaetaceae bacterium | reverse complement strand
GTGCTGAAAAACCCGCCCCTGCACCTGGGAGGCTTCATCGATTCGTCGCCCCGGGTCAACTTCGTCGATTACGGGGCCGAAACCCGGCTCTGGCACGACACCCACATCGATCCGTCCATGCTGAAGATCCCGGACCCCATCGAACCCTCCGGCGCCACCGGAAGCATGGACGCCATATTCCATGACCTGGGGATTTCGCTTTCGACGGTGGAAGTGGAAGCCTACATGCGGGACGAGCTTTTTCACCGGCGGGAGGACGCGGAAGGCGTCCTGCAGAGGATTTTCGCGGGCCGCGCCGCGGAATTCTATTCCGAGGAACAGCTCGGCGACTTCGTCACCTATTTCGAGAAGCTCTGGAACCGGGTCAGGCGGTCGTACAATTTTTTCTCCGACCAGCACACCGGCAAGGTCCGCAGCAGGATCCTGGCCATCCTCGACCGCCATCTGGAGTGGCAGCGCGGCCTCGACAGCCGCCAGGTGCCCCGCGAAATCCTTCCGGTGCAGGAAACCACCAGCGCCGCCCAGAGCACCGCCTTTCTGGTGACGTATCTTAAGCTGCTGAACAAGAAAAGCCCGGCTCCCGAGTCGGAAACCGACGAAATCCTGAACCTGCTGCCCCGGATCGACGAATCCCTGGAAAACCTCCGGGAACGCATAGACGAGCAGATCGAGAAGTCCGTTCCCGAGGCAAAGCGGGCCGAAAACCGGGCGATCCGCCTCGTCCGACCGGAGCCGGCCCCCGTCGATCCCGCAGGGCGCCGCGGCAGGGGGCCAAAACGTCTCTACGTGCTGAAGATCGGCCTTCTTCACATAAGCCCCCCGATCTGGAGGCGGGTGCAGGTTCCCGGAAATTTCACGCTGGAGGACCTCCACGACACGATCCAGAACGCCATGGGCTGGGACAGCTACCACGCCCATTCATTTCTGATCGACGGAAAATCCTACGGCACCGCCGCGGAAGAGGCCGCGGAATTCGGCATCGACGAATCCGACGAAAGCATGTTCTGCCTTGAAGAACTGGACCTGACGGAAAAAAAACGGTTCCGGTACATCTACGATTTCGGCGACGAATGGATCCACCAGGTCACCGTCGAGCGGGTCCTGCCCGCCCGCGGGAAGTCCGAGGAGGACAAGACCTCCGCCGTCTGCCTTGCGGGCAAGCGGGCCTGCCCGCCCGAGGACTGCGGCGGCGTGCCGGGCTACGAGGAAATCATCGCGGCCCTGAAGGCACCGCTGAAGAAAAAGTACCGGGAACGCCTTGACTGGCTCGGCGATTTCGATCCCGAATTCTTCGACCTCGAGGCGGTCAACCGGCGGCTCCGGGGCGAACCCTCCTGAGCGGACCGCGGATGCGGCGATAAAAGATTTGCGTTTTCCGTCGAAAAGCGGTAAATTTGGATGGAGAGGGTAAGCCCATGAGCGATGTCCGAATAGAACCGCTGGAACCCGATCAGAATATCGCGCCTCCGCGGCCCGCGGAAAGCGTTCCCCCGCCCGTTGAGCCCGCCCCCGTTCCGGCAGAGCCGATATCCCCGTCCGACGAGGGTCTGGGGACCGTGGTGAACATTCTGGCGTGATCCGGTTTTCTCCCGCCCTTTCGGCCGCCGGCCGAGAAAAAGCTTGACGTAGTCGGCAAATTCGTTATTATTGATGTATAATTTTCATGATTCCGAACACACAAGGAGAATAGGAATGAAAAAAGCACTGCTTGCGCTGCTTCTTGCGGCCCTGGTGTTTCCGGCCTTCGCCGACGACGCCCTGGTCATGCCGAAGGGAGTCTTCCGCGTCTGGATCGCCCCGAATTACGGAACCGCGGACGAGAAGTTTGATGATGATGGTGACAAGGTTGATATCGTAAGTCCCGTTACCAGCACGGTTTCCGACGGGGTCAGTTTTTTCAACCTCGCGCTGGCCCTGGAGTACGGCGTCACCGACTGGATCACCGCCGCAGTCCAGTGGGTCCCGGGCGTGAACATCTGGTCCACCATGGGGTGGGATGATACCGGTCCCCTATACTGGAGCCAGGCAGTCCTGGGCGATTTCGGCGACCTCTTCGTCGGAGCTAAATTCCAGGTCATCGGTCCCAAGTCCCCCGTCCAGAGGACGGATATGCGCTTTGCCGCCGCGGCGGGAGTTAAAATACCGATGCCCGGCGCAAGTGAAGCGGACGCCAATCCCACGGTGGACAAGGAATTTGTTGCCCAGGAAATCGACAACCACCTCTGGGGTCTCGGCTTCCGCTTTTACTTCGATTACATCTTCAATCCCAGCTTCTTCGTCAACCTGTACAACGAATTCATCTATTACCCGGAGCAGGACGTCAACGACAGCGTCAATTTCGGCGACGACACGAAGGTCGCCTACGGCTACGACCTCACCTTCGAAGTCGAGCCCCAGTACCAGTACCCGATGGCCAACGGCATGATCCTGAAAGCGGGACTGCCCCTCACCTACAAGATGGCACCGGAAACGGAAGTCGACGGAGTCGGCGGGGATAACGAAAGCTATCTCTTCTCCGTCGGCCCGAACGTCGCCGTTTTCTTCACAAAGGCTTTTGTTCCCTTCGAGCTGGAACTGCAGTACAAGCTGCCCCTGATGGGCAAAAACGAAACCGCCATGCACAACGTGTCCCTGCAGGGACAGTTTTACCTGAAGTTTTAACACCCGCACCGGCGGCCGCCCGACCGCCGGGAATCCGCCGCGTTCAGAGAAAGGCCGCCCCGTTTCCGGGGCGGCCTTTTTTTATACGTTTCGCCAGTTCTCCAGGAGCAGGTCCGGGACGCGGCTGAAATGCCTGTCGTTGTTCGTTACGAGGGTAAGGTTCATGTGGATGGCCGAAGCGGCGATGATGAGGTCCATGTCGTCCAGGGTCCTGCCGGCGGACCGAAACCCGGCTTTCAGGCTTCCGAAAAGCTCCATGATGTCCTTTGTCACCTCGAGAACCGGAAAGAGCCCGGCGATTCTTCGGGCGGCGGCGAGGTTCTTTTCGGGATGCGGGGATTTCTTCGCGCCGTATACCAGCTCGCCGTATGTCACCGCGGAAATGAATTTCGGCAGGTTGTTGTTGGCCTCGAACCAGGCCCGGACTTTTTCGTGCCCCTTCAGGCTGTAAATGATGATGTCCGTATCAATCAAAAAGGCCATCGGTTTTCTCGAAGCGCCGGGAATTTCTCCGGGTCCCGCGGAGGTCCCGGACGATTTCGCCCGCGTCGCGGGTATCTTTCCAGGCTCCCGTCAGATCCAGAAATTCCTCCGTGGCATCGCGGAATTTCTTTCCCGGCGAAGCGAGATGGTCCTCGATGATCGCGACAACCTCCTGGCTTATGGAGCACTTTTCCCGTTTCGCGCGGGCCTTGAGATGATTATAAAGTCGGTCATCCATATCCCTGACCTGCAGAGTGGCCATGTCAGTGTCCTCCGTTATCAATATACCATTGACCGCATGAATTTGCAAGCATTCCGCATGAATCGCTCTACGCGTAGCTTCCCGGTGTCCGGCGTTCCAGCGCCAGAACGCCGAGGGACGCGGCGAAAGACACCGCGTAGCAGCCCGCCATGGCGTAGAAGAGCGACGCCAGCCCGACCCGGTCCGCCAGGTAGCCCGCAAGCGCCGCCGCCAGGGAACCGACGCCGAATCCCATGAAGAACATGATGCCATAGCCGGCGCCGTGGCGTCTCCGCGGCAGGAGCTTGCTGACGATGAAATTCTGCATGGGCTGGTACCCGAACGTGAAGAACGCGAACCCCAGCGCGCCGGCGACGAGGAGGGCGCCGCTTCCGGCCGCGAGGGCCAGGACCGACAGGGCCGACAAGAGAAGCGTTCCGGCATACAGCAGATCCGGCCGGCGCCTGTCCACCAGGCGGCCGGCGGTGTACTGACCCACGGCCCCGGCGGTCAGCGTCACGGTGGCGGCGATTCCGCCCAGGGTCACCTTGTCCAGGCCGCCTCCGGACGCGAGGCTCTGTCCCAGGTAGGTGGGCAGAAAGGTCAAAACCCCGCGGCTTCCCATGCCGCCCAGCGCGCAGGACGCGTAGAACAGCACCATCAGAGGGATATTGATCTTCCGTTCGCCGGGGTCCCCGGGCCGGCCCTCCGCGGCGGCCTCGTCCCGAGCGGCCGCCGGAACCGAAAGGGCATAGAAGCCCACGAGAAGAGCCAGAACGCCGAAGATGACGTGCGGGGCCTTCCAGCCCAGCCGGGACCCCAGCCAGGCCGCGAGAAACGGGACGGACGCGGTCCCCAGGCTGCCCGCGATGCCGTTCAGGCCGAAGGCGCGGCCCTTCTCCTTCATCCCCAGACTGATGAGGGTGTTTCCCGCCGGGTGGTACAAACTGCCCAGAAGGCCGAGAAGACCCATGATGACGCCGAAGGGCAGGAGGCTCCTCACAGGCAGAACTGCGAGGCACAGGAGGCCCGAACCGAAAAGGAAAACTTCGAGCAGCCTTTTCGGCCCGATGCGGTCCGCCAGGATTCCGGCCGGAACGGCCCCCATGCCGAAGGCGTAGGCGAAAACCGTCACGACAAGCCCCATCTGAAAGTAGTTGGCACCGAAGGCGGCCATCAGCAGCGGGATCAGCGGAGGTACCGCGCCTTCTATAAGGTGGTTGAGTACATGCGAGCCCGTGACCATGCGCAGGGTTTTTCTTTCCGTCGGGTTCATCGTCGCCTCCTCGGGTACGCACACGGTAGCCTTCCGCGCCCGGACGTGTCAACGCCGGCGGACCGACGCCGCCGCGGCACCACACCGCGTCAGGCGCCGCCGTCCTTGACAGGGAGGGGGACCGGCTGTAATGTAAAACAAAACCACTTCCGGAGGCCCCCCGATCATGGAAAACACCCGACCCGCGGACTCTTTCGGCTGCAGGGAAACCCTCGTTCTGCCGTCCGGAACCTGCACGTATTTCAGCCTGCCGAAACTTTCGCGGGCATTCCCGGCCGTCGCGAAATTCCCCTATTCGATCCGGATCCTGCTGGAAGCCGTCCTGCGGGCCGAGAACGGAGGGGATGTGACGAAAAGGGACGTCGAGGCCTTTCTGTCCTACGATCCGAAGGCCCCCGGGGAAATCGAGGTCCCCTTCAAGCCGGCGCGGGTCCTCCTGCAGGATTTTACCGGGGTCCCCTGCGTCGTAGACCTGGCGGCAATGAGGTCCGCCGTGGCCGCCCTCGGCGGCGACCCGAAAAAAATCAATCCCCAGGTCCCCGTGGACCTGGTCATCGACCATTCGCTGCAGATCGACCATTCCGGCACCCCCGACGCGGCGGCGAAAAACGCGGACCTCGAATTCGAGCGCAACCGGGACC
>CAZGUL010000241.1:0-5314 GCA_964529055.1 uncultured Spirochaetaceae bacterium | reverse complement strand
ATCCTGAAGGGCGCGGCCGGAGGAGTGGGCGAGATGCGGGACTTCGCGGCCTTCATCAACACCACCCGTCCCCAGATCCTCGGCATCCTCGAGGAAGGCCGGGAGGCGGTAAAACAGGGACAGGACGTTCTGGAAGGCCTCAGGAACAATCCCCTCCTGCGGGGCGGCATCCCGCCGCGGCTGCCGACGCCGACCACCCAGGCCGGCTACCGCGACGAGGCTCTCCGATGACCCGGGCCGTCCTCCTTCTTTCGGCGGCGGTCCTCCTCGCCGGGGCTGCCTGTTCGTCCGCGCCCCCGCCGAAAGAGGAAATCTTCGAGAAGCGCAACCAGGCCGCCCGGTACCTGGAGTTCGGCAACAGGTACTTCAGGGACGCGATGTTCGACCAGGCCCTGCGCTTTTACGACCTTGCCCGGGAATACTACGCGTCCCTGGACGACCGGGAAGGACAGACCGTTTCCCTGAACTCCATCGGCAAGGTCCGTTTTCTGGCCGGCGACCCCGACGGGGCCATGGAGGAATACCGGAAGGCCCTCGCGCTGGCGGAGTCAACGGACAGGCCGGACCTTCTGCTGCAGACCTCGAACAACATCGGCGAGGTGCACATCCGGCGGGGGGAAAACGATGAAGCGGCGGAGCTCTTCCGGAAAACCCTGGACCGCCACGAGTTCCGCGCCGCAGGGTCCCTGGAGCTCGCGGTGCTGTACCACAACCGCGGCGTTGTTCTCCGCAACCTGGGGGACGACGAAGCAGCCCTCGGGGAGGCGGAAAAGGCGGCGGCGATGAACAGGGAAGCGAAACGGTTCGAGGAGCTCGCGTCGAACCACTACCTGATGTCGTCGGTCCACCTGAAACGGAAGAACCATTCCGAGGCGCTGCGGCACGCCGAAATCGCCCTGGAATACGACAAGAAAATGGAGAACAGCCTGGGCATCGCCCAGGACCTGGCGGCGGTGGGGACCATATACGAGAAAACCGGGAAAATGGAAGAAGCGCACGATATGTACACGCGGGCGTTTCTCGTGTATCGTTCCCTGCGGTATCTTCCGGGAATGAGCCTTAGTCTCGAAGCCCTGGAAGCGGCCGCGGAAAAACTGGACCGCAAAGAGGATGCGAAAAGGTATCGTGAAGCCCGCGAACTTCTGCTCTCCCAACCCCCTCGCTGATTTTATCAGGAAAAGCCTCAGGGGTTTCAAGACCACCGCCAGGAAGGCGCTGTGGGCGGCAGCCGCGGTCCTCGCGGTGGGGCTGTCCGCCTGCCTCATCGTCGTACCCCTGTGGTTTTTTTCCTCCCGGTACAAGGACGGTTACGCGGGGTTCGCCCTGCTCCTCGGGGCCGGGGCGGCGGTTTTTCTCGTCGGGCGGAAAGTCCGTGCAGCGTGGAAGGAGGCGGGAAGCTTCCGGCGTTTCGCGCTCCGCCATTTCCGGCCGGCGGCGAAGAAAACCGCCGGAATCTCCGCCGCCGCCGCGGGACTCTACGGGGTGGTCCTCCTCTTCGCGAAGGGCCACATCGCGGCCGGGATCGCCGCGGGGGCGCTCTATGCGCTGTTCCTCGGGTTTCTTCTTTCCTTCCGCGGCGATGCTTCGTAAAACCCTTGCGCCGGCGTTTCTGGTCCTCCTCGCGGCGGGGCTTTCCGCCGACTATCCGGTCATCAAAAAACTCTCCAACGACGATGTTCTTTTCCGGCAGTTTCACGAGGACGTGGAAGCGTACAACGCCGCGGCGGGCAGGGGCCGGGAACCGCCCCCCCTGCTCCTGTACCGGTACACGCCGGGCCCGGACGAGAACATCTTCACCGTCGCGTCCCGCCTGACCCTGCCCTACGAATCCATCGCGACCCTGAACGGGCTGGACAGGAGCACCGAATCCGTGGCCGGCAGGACTCTTCTGGTTCCGAACACTCCCGGCATTTTTCTCCGGGAAAAGCCCGCGAGTCTCATGGAGAAGATCCTGGGTTCCTGGAGACGGGCCGGAGACGGTATTCCGGTCGTCGCGGGGACCGCGAGGTTTTTCTTTTTTCCCGGCGAGAGGTTCCACCCGGTGGAGCGTGCGTATTTCCTGAGCATTCTTTTCCATCCCCCCCTGGACGAGGGGGACGTCACGTCCCGTTACGGCACCCGTATAAGCCCCATTTCCGGCAGGATCCATTTCCACGGCGGTCTGGATCTGGCCGCCCCGGCGGGAAGCAGGGTCCTCGCCGCCCGGGAGGGACGGGTTGTCTTCACGGGCTTCGATCCGGTCCTGGGCAGGTACGTCCGGATAGCCCACGCAGGCGGATTCGAGACGGTGTACGGACATCTGGATTCCGTCCTGGTGGAATTGAATCAAACCGTGGAATCGGGTATGCTTATAGGACGAGTCGGAACTACCGGGGCCACCACGGGGGCCCATCTGCACTTCGAGGTTCGCCAGAAAGGAGAGACGCGGGACCCGGAAGGGCTGCTGCCGCGGTGGAACAGGTCATGAACGGCAAGAAGTCGGTATTCCTTTTGCCCATTCTCCTTTTTTTCCTCATTCCGCTTCCGGCCTCCCGCGCCGACGTCATCCACGGCAGAATAGTCTCCGTATCATCCGTCGGCAACGGCACGTCCGCGTCTTCGCCGGTCCCGATGCGTCTGGAGGACATTTGCGCGGTGACGCTGGAGAACGACAGGGACCTCCTCCGGGGTGTGGAAATCCAGCTCGATCTGCCCGCGGAGACGGACCTCTACCCGGGAACGTACGCCGTCTTCGTGTACGGAGGAGTCACTCCGAAGCCGGCGGGAGAAGCCTCCTCCTACAACGGGTCCCAGCTGTTTTTCAAGGTCGTCGAGGGAGGCAGAAAACTCTTTCTCCATCTGCCTTTCGGATCCCCGGCGGGTTCCGGCCCGATCCCGGACACGTACGTGCACAGAAAACCTCTCGCCGCCGCCGATTTTCCGGTTCTCTTCACGGTGATGCCCGTCATGAAAGGCCTGCCCGACCGGGCGGCGGGGGCCGTGTTCACCGCCCAGACCCGGCCGATTTTCAGGAACCTGGGCAAGCTCGTTGTGATCCCCCGGGGAGACGCGGGGCCCCTGCCCGAGGGCGATTTCAGGCTGTTCATCGACGACAAACCCCATCCGTTCGGCCCGGAAGGCCTGAACCTCGAACCCGGCATGCGAAGGATCCGGATGGAGAGGGACGGTTACACGGCCTTCGTGTCCACGGTGGGGATCGACAGGGGCAGGGTGTCCCGGGTCGAGGCCTTTTTCCGCAGAAACGAGTCCTTCGTCCGGATCACGGCCCCGGCGGGTTCCCGGGCGTTCCTGGACGGCAAGTCGACGGACTCCGACGGCAGGGAGACCACGGTTGAACCCGGGGAACACACCCTGTCGATGAAAATCGGCGATTATCAGATCAGCAAGAAATTCACCGTCGAACCGGGGAAAAGTTACGGGATTCAGCTTTTTCTTGACATTTTGATAAACGAGGACTAAATTTTTTTGGGAGATGCACGATAATAAAGGTGTCGGCGGCGTATAGTTCCCCTCCCAGTTTACTATATCATGCCGATACCTTAACAGGTGACCGGTTCTTCGGAACCGGTCTTTTTTTTTCAGCGCCGCCCGGCCGCCTTGAGCGCGTTCATCCCGAGTATTGACAAAATCCGGGCCTGCCCGTACCCTTGAGCCATGTTTTTTCCCGACAAGAAGAAGCTTATCGTCCGCTCGGTCATCGGCGTGTGCCTTTTCGCGGCGATTGTCGTCGGAACAGGCCTGGGAATCGCCCTTGCCGCGACGAAAAATATACAAAACATGGAAAGCGTCGGCGAATACCACCCCTCGCTTCCGTCCCAGATCCTGGATGCGGAGGACCGTCTCATCACCGAGTTCTTTTCCGACGAAAAACGGGAAATCGTGTCGATAGACGAGCTTCCGAAGCACCTCATCTACGCGCTCATAACCCGGGAAGACCGGGATTTCTTCGAGCACCGGGGCTTCAGCTTCCGGGGGACCTTCCGGGCCCTCTGGAACGTGGTCACCGGAAGGTACTTTTCCGGCGGCAGCACGATCACCCAGCAGCTCGCCGGCCACCTGTACGCCGACAGGACCGACATTTCCGTCACCCGCAAGCTGCGGGAACTCTGGTGGGCATTCCAGCTGGAGCGCAGCCTGACGAAATACGAGATCCTGGAAAACTACCTGAACAAGATGTATTTCGGTTCCGGCGTCTACGGCATCGAGGCGGCATGCAGGTTCTATTTTTCCCATTCCGCCCGGGAAATCACCCTGGCCGAATCCGTGGCCCTGGTTGTCCAGCTGGCCAACACGGTCCGGTACAATCCGCTGAAGTACCCGAACCGGCTGAAGAGAATCCAGTACGAGGTCCTCCAGCAGATGGTCGCCCTGGGGTACGCGACGCAGGAAGAATCCGAGCTTTCGTTCGAGGAGTACTGGAACAATTTCGACTACACCCGGGCGAGCTCCTCGTCCGCGTTCTTCGAGCGCGAGGACAGGGCCCCCTACTTCAGCGAGTACGTCCGCCAGCAGCTCGACGAGATGCTTTACGGCTCGCTGAACATCTACAAGGACGGTTTCATCGTCCACACGACCCTGAATCTGGATTTTCAGGCCAAGGCCGACGAGCTGATGAGCCAGGGCCTCGCCCAGATCAATGCCGAATACCGGACCACGTCCGACCGGCGGATGGTGTACGCCGAGGAACAGTTCGTCCCGATCATCGACCTTCTGTCCCTGACCTTCAATCTCGAGGACCTCCGCGTTGCGGGCTCCAAGGAAAAACAGAACGCCCAGAAACTGTATCAGAAGCGCCTGAATCCGGCCCTGGACGTGCTCTCCCTGATGTTCGGCGTGGACGAACTGAAGTTCACGGCCCGGATGGGATACGCCATGGAAAAGCAGGCCGCCCAGAGGACCACCGTCGAGGGCGCCCTGGTGGCCATCGACAATACCACCGGCCGCATCGTATCGATGGTCGGCGGCAGCCGTTTCGAAAGCATCAACCAGTTCAACCGGGCCGTGCAGGCGGAGGTCCAGCCGGGTTCCGCCTTCAAACCCCTCTACTACGCCGCGGCGGTGGAAAGCAAAAAGCTCACCCCCGCAACGATGCTCTACGATTCGCCGGTGGTGTTCTGGAACGACGACGGCACTCCCTACACCCCGATGAACTACAAGGGCGAATGGAAGGGCCCGGTCCTCGCCCGGGAGGCCCTTGCCCGCTCGATGAACGTTCCGTCCCTGAAGGTGCTGGACATGATCGGTTTCGACGCGGCGATCAACACCGCCTCCTCCCTTCTGGGCATCCGCGAGCCGGACCAGATAGCCCGGGTTT